>JAYTMW010000250.1:0-2506 GCA_043728105.1 Saprospiraceae bacterium
GGGTGTAGTTCCCATTTAATGTATTTACTCACTGTTTTAGCTTCGCTAAAAGGCGTACTTAAAAAAAGATCTAAATGGATTGATTTAGTCCTTTTCAGTTTTAATAAAGTGCCAAAGTAGAATTAATGGGTTAATGATTTTTTTAAATTACAGTTTTTCTATAAATTTTGCCTTTGTTTTTGCCCTTACTTCCTCCAAAGTGCGCTTTCACGGCTTCGGTATTGAAGGTAAAAAACGAACCCAGCATTTTTTTAATTTACCTATTTCGCAATAGACGACCGCCATTTAGGAATGAAACAGAAATAAACTCCACCATTTAAAAGATTCTTTTTACGATTAAGACATTCTATTTTTAATGCAATATATCCGATATTACTTGAAAAATATAATGGCTTACTCAAAAAAATAATTCTCTCATGCCTCTGGCTTGATGAAGCTGCAAGCATCACTAAATGGTGGACTTTATTTCTGTTTCATTCCTTATACCAACTTCACCGACATTGTTGCCAATAAATGTTAGGTTTTTAGTACCTATCTCGGCTAAAGCGTGCATGATGTGAATGGGATTGTCGTCATGCCGAGCTCGCCCTGAAGGAGTGTATCACCGTCTTTGATTAATTTTGCTGCTTCGTGAACTGTTATCTGTGGTACTTGTTTCATAATTAAGAATGGGGATTATTTTTAAAACAGTTTCCAATTCTACTTTGGTGTTTTACCCCAACTGTTTTGTGCTGTGCACAAAATTCGTGCATGAGGAAGTTTTCTTTTGGGTTGATTTAATTTTTTGAATTGAAAAATCGAAGATTTTTCAATTCAAAAAATTAAATCAACCCACATAGTCCTTTTTTTTAGTACGCCTCAGTAGTGTGTGTAAAGTGCCAAAGTAGAACTAAGCAAAGGTAGAAATACTACAAAGGTGCAATTTAGGATTAACTTGGATTTTATTTGGAGAAATGAAACATAAGTCGAAAATTTTGAAAAGCTAATTTTTGAAGCAAAAAAAGGTAAAGGTTGTTTGAAGGGAGGCCCCTCAGTATTTTACACGAAAAAGCCTTCTTTTTTATTTCTTATTCGATTGATTTCAGTATTTTGTATGAAAATCTAATCAATGACTTAAATTTGCGACTCCATTTATCCATTACTTGTAATTATTTAACTATCAGCAAAGAGCTTTTAGCTACAAACGCAAGCGTATTTCAATGAGTTGGCTTAAATAGGTTGATTCTCTGATTGCTTAAAGCTAACAATTAATTAGTTCTACTTTGGTATTTTACTAAGACTGAAAAGGACTAAAAGGATTGATTTGATTTTTGAATAAAAAATTTTTCAATTTTTCAATTCAAAAATTAAATCTATCCGAAAAAACAACCTCAAGCACGCCTTTTGTACGCAGTACAAAACAGTGTGCGCAAAGTGCCAAAGTAGAATTAGGTATCATTATTATAATTTATTATTAAATAAGAATGGCAAGCATAGCATTAAATTTTGAAGACGGTTACACCTGCATTATTGAAGGGAAAGAAGGCGAAACAGTATCCAATGCCGCTTTGGGTGTAAAAATTAGAATTCCTTTAGATTGTGACGAAGGGGTATGTGGCGTGTGTAAATGCCGTGTAAAAAGTGGCAGTTTCGATATGGGTAATGACTATATTGACGAAGCTATATCTAAATCTGAAATTGCGGAAGGCTTTGCGTTGGCGTGTCAAATGGTGCCAAAATCGGATATGGTTATTGAGATTTTGGCAAGTTCGGCAGCGTGTAAAGTTAAAACAGAGACGTTTACAACAACCATTATAGCCATTGAATCGCTTTCGGCAGAAATTGTAAAATTGGTTGTAAAAACGAAAGATGGACGAAAAATCAATTATCTTTCAGGTCAATATGCCAATATTGAAATACCTAATTTAGGCGTTACACGCTCTTTTTCATTTAGTGGAAAACCAAATTCTGATACGGTTGAATTTATCGTTCGGTTACTACCACAAGGTGCAATGAGTGATTATTTGCGAAAAGAAGCAAAAGAGGGTGACACTTTAAATATGATTTCTCCTTTTGGTAGTTTTTATTTAAGAGATATTGAAAAGCCCACTTTATTCTTTGCGGGTGGAACAGGCATTGCACCGTTTTTGGCCATGTTGGAAAGGCTAAATACTGAGGGGTCGAAGCAACCTATAAAACTATTTTATGGGGCAACGACTGATGAAAATTTAGTAGAATTAGACCGTTTGGATGCGCTTAAAACCACTTTGCCTTTTGATTATATGACGTGTGTTTCCGTTGAAAAATCAGAAAAACACGCTCAAGGTTTTGTGACACAATGGATAAATAAAGATTTTTTGGGTGATAGTAATTATGATGCGTACATCTGTGGGCCGCCTCTCATGGTGGATGCTGTAAAATCTTCTATAACCCAAGAAGGGATTGAATTAAATAATTTTTACATGGAAAAATTCAATCCCTCGGGAGTTTAAAAGGGAAAACGAAAAAACGGGAAATGACGAATACA
>JAYTMW010000251.1:0-2540 GCA_043728105.1 Saprospiraceae bacterium
AAAGAGGCTTCTTTAATAGATATTTCAAAAATATTAGCCCATTATAAAATCCTGCATTTTGCTACCCACGGGAAAGCCAATAAAGAAAAAGGAACATTCTCATATTTAGCCTTATCGCCTTTTTATACCCCTTATCGCCTATATGCAAAAGACATTACAAATTTGAATTTAGACAATCCCGAATTGGTTGTTTTGAGTGCTTGCGAGTCGGGTGTGGGCGAAATGCAAGCGGGTGAAGGCATCATCAGTATTGCTAAATCTTTTATACAATCTGGTGCGCAAAGTATCGTCACAACACTTTGGAATGTGAATGACGAAAAGACCAAAGAATTGATGACTTATTTCTATCAAAATTTAAAAAAAGGTATGCCCAAAGATGTGGCACTTCAAGCCGCAAAACGACTGTATATTGACCACAATAGAGGTGAATATGCCAATCCACTTTATTGGAGTGCTTTCATCGTGATTGGCAATATGAATCCGTTGGAAAGATAGCTAAGTAAAAAACAAATAGATGTTTTTTTTAAAACACATAGGCACATAGGACACATAGTGTTATATATAAACCATTAATAATCAATACTTTATACAACTCTATGTGTCCTTTGTGCCTCGTATGTGTTTTAAAAAAAACTTCTATTTAACTATGCTAATTTTACTCATTACTTAGTGTTTTATTTTTTCTAATAACACTACAACTTTGTCGTGCGCAGGGTGTCCATCATCTTGTATTATCTTTTTACTGAGGGGGCCAAATTTATTTGATTTATGTTCAAAATCTGCCAAATAGCAAAGCAATAAATAGTATTCATTTTCTTCTGAATAAGGTAAAATACCTGATAAAACGCTTTGTTCAAATAGCTTTTCCGCTTCTTTGTACGCATTTCTTTTCATGCAAATATGTCCTTTTAAAGTCAATACATAACTCTGATATTGGTCTGAAAAACGATGATTTTTCAAGAGGATTTCTGCTTTTTGAAAATCTTTTTTTTGCATCAAAGTAGTAATAGAATCCAAATAAATTAAGTCCATAATTGTATCGTTTGAACTTCTCAATTTGGCGAAATTGGGTATGTCATAATTCGATGCCACTAAATCCCTGTATTTTGACTCCCCTACTACTACCAAATCATGCGTATTGTCTTTTATTTGAGGGTTTTTATGTGGAATTGTGTTGGGCAAAGTATCAATTCCACTTGGCTTATTTATATTGTTTGGATGCTCAATTTTATTAGGCATAACGGCAATATTGTCTTTTGGGGCATCGGGTTTTAAGAAAAACCAAGTAGCAAACACAATGCCTGCCACCGAAGCCGCCATCAACCAACGGACAGTATTGCTATTGAACAAACTAAGGTTAAAACGGGGTTTGACTTTATGCTCAAAAAAATGCGCTTTCTCTAAATTTTTATCCACTAATTGAATCTGTAGCTTCATTTTTTCGTCTCCATATTGATTGATGCCACCCAATATCGTGCGCATTTCATCTACCTGCGTCGCCAATGCAGCATCCTTAGAAATCAGCGTTTCGAAGTCAGAATACTGAGGGGGTGTCATGTTCCCGTTCAAATAATCTACGATGCGTTCTATATTATCAAAATTATCTTCCATATCTGTTTTAATTTTTTTTTAACCCCACATAAAATATTCACGCCTCGTTTTTGCTGCGCAAAAAAACGTTTTTGAAGATTTTTTTTTGGATTGAAGCTATTTTTGAGAGAAAAATTAAAAATTTTTCTCTCAAAAATAGCTTCAATCCATAGAAAATTACGTTTGCACGCCTTTTTGCGTAGCAAAAACAGTAAGTAAATATTATGTGGAGTTTCAAATTAATTTTAAATTAATGGGTTATAAATTCAAATCACAATTCACCCAATCACCCAATCACCAATTACTATTCACTTTCTTCCTTAGTTCTTCAAGGCATCTAAACTTTTTAACTTTCACAAAACTTTCCGAATAGCCCAACAATTGAGCGATTTCAGTTCCAGAAAGCCGCTTATAAAACGCCGCTTCAATGATATTCCTACATTCTTCCTTCATTGATTTCAAGGCATCCGCTACATGATTGTATTTTTTCTCAATCTCTAAATGTTGCTCCATGTCATTCACATCTTCAATCGAATCTGACAGAAAAGTATCATCATCCACATTCACAATTATGTTTTTTTTCCTCAAATTGGTTAGCCACAAATTTTGGGCGATGGCATATAAATAAGTGCCAATTTCTACAGTCAATTCAAAATTTGGATCACCCCTCAGTTTTTTATAAAAGATAAACACCACTTCTTGGAATATATCCCTTGAATCGTCCTCTGTCCCACTATTTTTTTTCACATAGTTAGAAACCATCATATAGTACGCACTATATAGATGCTCAAAGGCAGCATTTTCACTGTTTCTGATGGCGGTAAGCAATGTGCGTTTATCTCTATAGTTGTCCTGCATACATACTTAATGTAGTTATTAACAAATCGTTATCAGTTTAAAGGTAATTATTTTTAGAGAATTTGAAAAAATAAGTAACGAGTAAAATTTAA
>JAYTMW010000252.1:0-11834 GCA_043728105.1 Saprospiraceae bacterium
GTGGGCTTTTTACCCAATATTCCCGAAGCTACGGTGGCACTTTTAGCGACCATTTCCATCGGTGCAGTGTGGTCAAGTGCCTCGCCTGACTTCGGTGCAAGTAGCGTTTTAGAGCGTTTTGGACAGATAGAACCGAAGATTTTGATAGCGGTGAATGGCTATAATTACGGTGGGAAATCTTTCGATAAATCTGAAACCGTGGAGGCACTACAAAATAATATTCCGTCGCTTCTGAAAACGGTTATCGTTCCTTACATAGCAGGTAAAACAGATTTTAATAACAGTATTTTATGGTCACAAACCATTGATAATCAATCAGTTGTGTTAGAATTTACGCCCGTAGAATTTAGTCATCCGATGTGGGTTTTATATTCATCGGGTACTACGGGTATACCAAAAGCGATAACCCATTCGCAAGGTGGAATGTTGTTAGAACACCTAAAATACGTCCATTTCCACGCCGATGTAAAGGACGGCGAGCGGTTCTTTTGGTTCACCACAACGGGTTGGATGATGTGGAATTTCCTCAACGCCGCTTTGTTGGGTGGTGCCACGATTGTGCTATACGATGGCAGCCCCGCATATCCCAAAATGAACGTGCTTTGGCAGCTTGTGGCGGAGGCAAAAATCAACCATTTTGGCACAAGTGCAGCGTACATTTTAGCGTGTATGAAAGCAGAGGTAAAACCTTCGGATTTTGACTTGAAAATACTGAGGGGTATCGGCTCAACGGGTTCGCCTTTGCCGCCCGAAGGATTTGATTGGATTTATGAAAAAGTGAAGCCTGATGTGTGGCTGACTTCGATGAGTGGCGGCACGGATGTATGCACGGCTTTTGTTGGCGGCAACCCACTTTTGCCTGTTTATGACGGTGAAATTCAATGCCGTACTTTGGGGTGTCCTATCTATGCTTTTGATGAAAATGGACAAAAGTTGATTGATGAAGTGGGTGAAATGGTTATCACGAAACCCATGCCGTGTATGCCCATTTATTTTTGGAATGATGCTGATTTTTCTAAGTATAAATCAAGTTATTTTGAAGATTACGAAGGCGTTTGGCGACACGGCGATTGGTTAAAAATCACGAAACGCAACACGCTCGTCATCCTCGGACGCTCGGATGCGACGCTCAACCGCCAAGGCATACGTATAGGTACGAGTGAGATTTATCGCTCCGTTGAAAGCATCCACGCCATAAAAGATAGCTTGATTATCAACATAGAAAAAGACAATGGCGACTCCTATATGCCTTTGTTTATCGTCTTAAAAGAAGGTTTTGAGTTAACAAATGACTTAAAAAAGCACATAAATCAAACACTTAGACAAGATTATTCGCCCCGCCACGTGCCTGATGTGATTATTGAAGTGCCTGATATTCCTTATACCATTTCTGGTAAAAAACTGGAGTTGCCTGTTAAGAAAATCTTGATGGGTAAGGCTTTGGAGACGGCGGTTAATTTGGGTTCGGTGCGGAATTCTGAGGCTTTGGCGTTTTTTAAAAATTTGATTTTGTAAAACAAAAAGCCCCCTCAATATATAACCTCAAAAAGGTGAAAATACAGAGAGGGTGTTACATTATTTTTATTTATAAACCGACACGTTCAAAAAGGCACTTTTACTTTTATGAGGCAATGATTTTTTATTTTCCACAAAATGGACTAATCATCATGTCGAATAGTCTTTTTTATGCGAAATACTGAGGGGTGCTAAAACGCTAACCCAATTCTTATATCAATATATGGATACGTTTCTGCAAAAAAATCCCAGCCAAAAGGTCTCTTGATTTCTGATTCATACTTGTTTCCATTGTCAACACTTTTATTTACCCTGTTGTAAGTTAAGTATTGAAAAGGTGCAAAAGATATGTCAACAAATCCTTTATTGAATATTCTTCTTTGAATACCAAACTTCGGAATGAATATGAATGTCTTTGTTATATTTTCTCTTGAACCTCCTCCGGGATTACTAAACAAGTCAAAATTCTCTTTTAAATAACGATAACCAATAGCAATCGAAAAATAATTTCCAGATAAATTATTCGCACTTTTCCCTTGTGCAACTCGTTTTTTCATGTTGTAATAATAACGTGGTTCGAGGTAGTATTCTGCAATGAACTTTTGATTTTTACTAAAATCAGATTTTCGGGATGAACTTATATCAAACCGTATTTCATGATTCAATGACCAAGCTGTACTCAACTTATGTTCAAAGCCAATAATGGGTTGAGATAAAAATTTATTCTCACCTAACTCCACCAATAATCCTCTTAAATCAATTTTGAAAAGACTTTTTTCTTCTTCAAAACATTTGAAAACATTACAAGCTTCAATTTCAGCCTTTTTGCCCCCACCGAAAGCAAGTCCAATTGTGAAATCTCCTACATATCCAATCGTATTTTCATTTTTGGATATAGTGGCATTATTAAAAGTATTTTTATAAACTAAACCTGCATTAAAATTCGCATACCAATTGTTATAAACACGTCTTTGTGAACCAAATTTCAAGGTTGTATTTGATTGATACAGTAAAAATAATTCTTCTCTCAAAGCAAGATATTCACCATTCAAATTGTTTGCTTTTTGATTGAAATACCATCGTGGTTCAATGATTAAAGATAGCCCTTTACTTCTATCTAAAAGATCTCTATCCATAAATACACCTGAGTTCAAGGAGTAATAACGACTTATTTTATGCTCATACTCAATACCTAACCCTCTACGCCCTGGTGTGAAATCATTTCCAATGTTTAAAAATGCCGTAGCATCAACCTTAAAAAGCGATTTCGTTTCCTTTTTACTCAAAAAAACATCATCATAAACCACTTCATACTGAGGGGTCTTGAACGAATCTTGCACTTCGGTCGTAATCACTTCTTGCCCTACAAGCTGATTAAAAAACAGTAATAAAAACGGCAGTGTAATTTTAGATTTCATAAAATCTTGATTTTAAAATTGGAAAAATATGTAAGCTGAAAGTGTTTGTTATTAAAGTGGGGGGTGGCGGGCGAAATGGTTGTATGAGGGTGGAAATTATTTTTCATTTTTGAAATAATAATAATTTTTATGCTCATACAACCTTTTTACGTCCCACTATACACTTTATAAACAGACACTCAAAAACAACAAATTTTTCAACTATATTTTTTTTCATTAAAACTAAAACATTTAAAAATGAATCATTTAAAATCATTCGGCTTAGTAGCCTTCTGCCTTTTGGCAATCACTGTTACTTCTTGCAAAAAAGAAATTGTTGCCGTTCAAGAAGTTGACATCGAAACACAATTATTGGGTCGTTGGAAAATCACGAGTATTTTAATAGACGGCAAAGAAGCCCTCGTTACTACTTTGAGCTCTTGTGATTTAGACAATACCATTATTCTTGAAACAGCTGGTAAGGGAGCAAGCGATTTTGGCGCAATTAGATGTTCCGCCTCTGAACCACAAACCAAAGCCCTCACGTGGGCGTGGAAAGACAAAGCCGCCAAAAAATTCACCATCAATGACGGTGACATAACAGAGTTGACTATTACAGAAATCAATAGTACAGCCATGAAAGCGGATTTTGTGGATGTCAAAAAAGGTATTTTTACTTTTGTAAGGCAATAAAATACAATTTCCGTTATAAAAAAAAGCTATTCGGCATTACGAATAGCCTTTTTTTATTTGAAATCCTACATAAAAATAATTAACACTGATGACACTGATTTTGCTGATTTAACGCTGATAGAATCACATAAATTGAATATAAAAAAATCAGCGTTAAATCGGCAAAATCAGTGTCGTCAGTGGTTAGAAAAAAATGTATGTGGTTTTAAGTTTTTTATGCAAAATACTGAGGGGGTCAATACCCACAAATTAAAAATAAATCCTAACTTCATGCCCTATCCAATTTTTCCATTTTTTAACTAAAAAACAAGAAAATCAGTATGTCAGAAAAGAAGATTTTATTGACGGAAAACGAAATGCCTCGTCATTGGTACAACATTCAAGCGGATATGCCCAATCCACCTTTACCACCTTTGCATCCAGGCACAAGGCAGCCCGTGGGGCCCGAAGACCTTGCCCCACTTTTTCCAATGGAACTCATCAAACAAGAAGTTTCTACGGAACAATACATCGAAATTCCAGACCAAGTGCGGGACATTTATAAGATGTGGCGACCAACGCCACTCATTCGTGCCACCCGTTTGGAAGCCGCTTTGGACACGCCCGCCAAAATTTATTACAAATATGAAGGCGTGAGTCCATCGGGTTCTCACAAGACAAATACGGCGGTGGCGCAAGCCTATTACAGCAAACAAGAAGGCGTAAAAAAAATAATCACCGAAACGGGTGCAGGGCAATGGGGAACGGCTTTGAGCATTGCGTGCAATATGTTTGCCATCGAATGTGAGGTGTTTATGGTGCGGATTAGTTACGACCAAAAACCGTATCGCAGGGCGTTGATTAACTCGTTTGGCGCAACTGTGCATTCCTCACCTACCAATATGACCAACGCAGGACGGGCGGTTTTAGCTGAGTTTCCTGACACGGCGGGCAGCTTGGGCATTGCCATTTCGGAGGCAATCGAAGGTGCAGTGCACAGCGATACGACAAAATATGCCTTAGGAAGTGTGCTAAATCACGTTTTGATGCACCAAACCATCATTGGCGAAGAGGCTTTGATTCAGATGGAAAAGGCGGGCGATTTTCCTGATGTGGTGATTGCGCCTTTGGGTGGCGGCTCCAATTTTGCGGGCATTGCTTTTCCTTTTTTGCGCCATAATTTCAAACATGGTAAAAAAGTACGAGCCGTGGCAGTCGAGCCAGCATCTTGCCCGAAGCTCACAAAAGGAGAATTTCGTTACGATTTTGGTGACACGGCGGGCTACACACCGCTTTTGCCGATGTACACGTTGGGTCATAATTTTCAACCTGCGGCAACTCATGCGGGCGGTTTGCGTTATCACGGGGCGAGCGTTTTGTGCAGCCAATTGTTGCGTGACGGACTCATTGAAGCCGTGGCGATTCAACAATTAGAGTGCTTTCAAGCGGGTTTGATTTTTGCAAAAGCGGAAGGCATTATGCCTGCACCCGAAGCCAATCACGCCATTGCACAAGTGATTCGTGAGGCCGAAGAAGCCAAGCGTGAGGGCAAAGAACGGGTCATTTTGTTCAATCTTTGTGGTCATGGCTACCTCGATATGCAAGCATATCAAGATTATTTCGACGGCAAACTTTTCGATCATCATTTGACGGAAGAAGATTTGACAGTTGGCTTGAAACAGTTGGAAGGATTGCCTACGGTTTAAAATTTAACCACTGATTGCACTGATTTTACAGATTTTCACTGATTTCTCTTAAAAAATCATGTTTTTATCTGTAAAATCAGTGTAATCAGTGGTTTCTATGTTAAATAATTTTCCAAAAACATATTTTTTTAAAGTCCTTCGTTATCAAGGAAATTAAAAGAATAAACAATGAGAATACGCTACATTTTGATACTTATTTCGGTACTCCCTACGCTCATTTTTTCACAAACGGAGTGTCCAAATTTCAAAACTAAAGGCAGAAAAAGTCCGAGTTCTAATCCATTTACAACCGCCATCAAATTCCAATTGGACGGACTTGCTCAACGCAATCGGCTTGAAACGAATGATAATTACAGCTTGGTTTTCACGCCGCTTTTCACCTGTGGCATCGAGCAATCAGTGACCCGACATTTTTCGTTTTCCGTAATGACGGGCGTGGCGACCAATCGCACGAGTGTAGGCACCCGTGTCCTCATGGGGGATGTGCGTTACTACTTCAATCGAACCTATTTGGATAAATGGATTTGTGTAAAAAAAACGTTTTTTGATGCGCCTTACGAACGGAATAAAATTTTCTCTTATTACTCGCTGCACTATGGCGTTACTCGAACTTTCAGACGCATTTTTACGCATTATGATGTGGGCGTGGGCTATGAAGAGGGTGGTTCGGTTTCATTGAGTTTGGGCGTGGCTACGGGCTTGAAATTGAATTAGCATATCTTGAAATTTAACTTTGTAATGAAAAATAACAGTAACTTTTTTTTGAAACACATAGTCACAACTTGTCCCGAAGCAATCGGGATAGGACACATAGTATTATATATAAACCCTTGATAATTAATACTTTATGTAACTTCGATGTGTCCTATCTCGATTGCTTCGGGACAAGTTGTGCCTATGTGTTAAAAAAAATATGTTATTTCTTAC
Organism: Saprospiraceae bacterium; assembly: GCA_043728105.1. Classification (GTDB taxonomy): domain Bacteria; phylum Bacteroidota; class Bacteroidia; order Chitinophagales; family Saprospiraceae; genus JAAFJT01. The sequence continues at coordinate 6,218 of JAYTMW010000252.1, forward strand.
TTGATACTTTCCATATCTTGCGTATGAAACATTATTAGGTCGTTTTAGAATTTATGATGATACTTATCATTTCAATAGGCATACCTATTAAGTCCGCTATTGATTCTTTTGACTTTTGCTCTTGAAAATAAAGACGAATAATCAGACGATTCAGCATTTCATCTTTCTCTTTGAGAACATTATCTTTCTCTTTCAAAACATTGTCTTTCTCTTTCAAAACATTGTCTTTCTCTTTGAGCTTTTTAATCATCTCACTTGGATACATATCGTAGGCTGCTTTTGTATATACATCAGCAAAATCCTTATGCGTTTTTTCACGCTTTTTATTGAACGCTGTATCTGTCATTTGTCTTTGTTTAATTTCTCTAAATTTTTTATAATCGTTGGCTTCTTCTATTGGAAGCGTCATTATTTCAAAAACAAAAGTAAGTAAACTATTCAAATTTTCCAATGAAATATTGCGCTCTAATGCCAATTCGTACATTTTTTTCTTCAATTCTAATCGCCTTTGCATATCATCTTTAGTCTGAATCGTGTAGAGATTTGCTAAAATGAAAAGGGCAAAATTATTACCGCTTTTGAGCAATACTTGTTCATCTTGCTCAATTACAACACATACATTATAGGCATAAGTCGCTTTTGTACCAAAATTACTCTCCTCAAAATAATCGTGCGAAGGCGGTATTCTTTCACCCACGAACAACGCCAATGAAACAATGGCTACATCATATTTATCATAAGCTCTTGTAAAATAAATGTACATACGTTTGCTAAATCCTTCTTTATCCGTTGATTCTACTTCAATATGAATCAAAATCCAGCGTTCTTCGCCATTTTTGAGCCAGACTTTTATGAGTTTATCAACGATGCGTTTTCGTCCTTTCAGAGATTTGCGTCTGATATTACGCATTTCTTGTTCTAAAAAAACAGGTTTTTGAGCCGTATCTATCAAGGGGAAAAGTTGAGGAAAAAAGAACGCAATGGCATCAAAAGTATGCTTTTCGATGGCTTCTTTCCAATTATTATCGTAATCTACTACGGGAGGGCGTTTACTCATTTTGTATGTTTTTTGATATAAATAAGAGCGAATATAGAAAAAAAAATCTTAGAATAGACCCCTCAGTATTTTTATGCTTTGAGGAATTACCCCACAATAAAATTATACCCCACACCCTTAATCGTCATAATCTGAATGGTCGAATCTTCTTTAAAATAGTCTCTCAATTTGGTGATATAAACATCCAAATTGCGAGAGTTATAGAAAGAATCATCGCCCCAAATTTTCAAAAGAATGTCTTTTCGGAGGACTGTAAAATGTCGGTTTTCATCCAAAATTTTCAGTAGTTCTGATTCACGGTGGGAGAGTTTTCGAGCATTTTCACCAATGCGGAGTTCGTATCTTTGCGGTATAAATGCGTATTTTCCGATGGCTTTTGACTCAAATACTGAGGGGGCCGTTAGTCCTAAATTTGAGTGCGTTATTTTTACTAAATTTTGCACCCGCACAATCAATTCTTCCATACTAAAAGGCTTGCGGATGTAGTCATTTCCACCCGATTCAAAGCCTTTCAAAACATCTTCCGTTTGGGTTTTTGCGGTTAAAAAAAGGATGGGTAATTGGGGATTTTTTTTCCTTAATTCATGCCCCAATGTGAAGCCGTCCACGTTGGGTAGCATGACATCTAAGACGCAAATATCGGGTTGAAAAAGCTCAAATTCGGCCATTACCAAAGCCCCATCGGCTACCATTTTGACATCAAATTGGCGACTTTCGAGGCTTTCTTTTACTATCTTGCCTAAAAATGGCTCGTCTTCTACGTATAAGATTTTTATCATCTTGCTATTGTTGGATTGCTAAATTGTTGAATTGCTGTATTGTTAAATTGTTGTATTATTGAATCGCTGTTGTTTATAACACGTTGATAATCAACCACTTAACAATACAACAATTTAGCAATTCATCCTTTATTTCGGTAAATATACAATAAACTGACTGCCTATGCCTTCTTCACTCATCAACGTAATATGCCCATTGTGTTTAGCTACAACTCCCGCCACATAACTCAGACCCAAACCGTAGCCTTTTGTATTGTGAACATTACCCGTAGGCACTCTAAAAAATTTCTCAAAAACCTTTTCTTGATACTCTTTAGATATGCCCACTCCGTCATCTTTTACTGAAAAAATGACTTGTTTTTCAGCCGAATACTGAGGGGGTGTTGTCATCTCTACGACGATGTTTTTACCACCGTATTTTAGGGCATTTTCAACCAAATTATAGACCACACTCGTGAGGTGTGTGCGGTCGCCTTTGAGGGTAAAATCAACGTCGGAAGGTGCATTAAAAGTCACTTTGGTTTGGTATTTCTCGAACAAAAGTTTCATCGAATCCAACACTTGCGCCATGACATCCGCCATGTCCAATGCTTCTAATTTTAGTTCAAATTCTTTTTGGTCAAAAGCCGTAACTCTTAAAATATTTTCTACCAAAAGACCCAAACGAGATAGCTCATTTTTAGAAATATCGAGATACTCACGGGTTTGTTCGGGATTTTTTAAAGCGTCAAAATTGCTCAATGCTTCAATCGCCACGCCTACGGTTGTTATGGGCGTTTTCAGCTCGTGCGTGACGTTGCTGATGAAATCATTTTTGAGTTGGGTGAGTTTTTCTTGATTTTTTAGGCTTTTATAAATCAACCAAAAGGAAAAAGAAATAAGGGCGAAAACCAATACAGCAAAACCAATTTCTAAGTATAATTTCTTGATAATCAATGACTTATAACCATAAGCGGCCACGGCAATTTTCTGTTTTGAAAACCCTCGCTCGCCACCACCTGACGTAACAAGCAATGCGTCACTGTTTTTTGGAATCATGGAATCAGTTTTGAGTCTAAAAACAGTGAACGAAAGTTGGGCGGCATCCGTGTTAGAAAAGGTTGTATCTAAATATTTTTTTACATTTTCGGGCTCAATTAAAGTGGTAATAAAATCTTGAAATTGATAAGAATAGATGCTTACCAAGCTGTCTTTTTTTGATAGTTTTTTACCTTTATTTGTATCGGTACTGATAAAAAAACTTACACCCGAAGGCTCTGAATTGAAGCTGATGCCCGACTTTTGAAAATACTTTTTGGTGGTTTTGGGCATGAAATGATTCGCAACCAATCCCCAAAAATCCACGAATTCATAGCTTTGAAAATTTTTCACCTCTTTGAAAAAAGAATCCATTGAATTACGACGCAATTGAGGCGAAAAAGGCAACTGATAAAGATGCCATAAACCCGTATAAGCATAGCGTTGATTTTGGATAAAATTATCCATTCTTTTGTTTGAGTCACGTTCAGTTTGGGGTTTTACGTTGATGTTTTTATTGAGATTGGTGTAATAAACTTTCATTGTGTTTAAAAAACTATCAATGCGCTGATTGTCTTCTTCCGAGCCTAATTTGAGTTGTGATAGGGTATCTAATTTTTCAAAATAAATCTCTTGCCTTTCTTTTATAAAAGCATCTATGGTGTAGGCATTCATTTTACCTTTTTTTCCAAAACTCATAAACGTATTTTCTTGCGCTTCATCCCGTGTTTTTTGTTCAAAAAAACTGTCAATCAAATGCGTATTACTATTTTGCATTTTGACAAATTGAGTGCGCAAGATGTTTTCACGCAATTCTTGCTTGATGCGAGATTGCAAAGATTTTTTTTCATCATCATAAAGTTTGTTGAGCCAAAAAGTTTCTAACAAACCGAGCAACACCAAGCTGCCCGCAATGATGTAAGGAAGAATTGAAATTTGTAGCATCCATTTTTTCATGGTTCAAATTTAGGGTTAAGTTTTTGACTTTTGTATGCTCTTTAACCTTTATTAACCTTAAATAAAGGGTGATTAACTTGTGATTGAAGTGTTTATGATTAGTTTTGATTTCAATATTAATCTAAACTTTTTGATACACATCATTACATCTAAATTAGAAAAAAATTCGTGTTTTAATTTGTGTCATTCGTGTAAAAGCTACCCCCTCAGCCATGCCGTTGGCTTGATGGAGCGAAACGCACCATATTTCTTCATTTTTTACATAAATCATTCAAAATCAAACAGTTATAAATCATGAAAAACAGTCTTTTGCTTACATTTCTGCTTTTACCTTTTCTTTCGTGTGAAGAAAAACGGGTGTCTAACTTTACTGTTCCGCAGTATCCTAAAAAATTGTTAATTTTGACTTCAAGTTTATCACAGCAAGGCAAAGAGGCAAAAGAGGCTCTTGACAATTGGGCAAAACAAGTGAATTTTAAAGGCACTCAAACTTTGGTTGAAAACATAAAAAATAAGAAATCAGATATGGAATCGGAGGAGCAAAAGAGCAAATTAATTCAATTATTTCAACCCGATGCGATTCTCGAATTATCATATTTTAGTATATCACAATCGAAAATAGATAATGGGCAAACCATCCTCTTAAACGGTGGTATGGTGAACGCCACTTTGGGTTTACCCAATCAATATACGAAGGTGTGGATGTTTGAAACCAATACATTTAAGGATAATACGTTTAATAATGTACCTCTTAAAACAGATAAAATTGCGGAAGAACTTTTTAAGAAATTGACGGATAAAATGGTGCGTGATAAGATTTTGCATTGATAGAAAATGGCCACAGATGACGCTGATCTGCCTTTGTCGGCAAACAGGTCGAACAGATTAAAATTGATTTTTTAGATTAAATAGAAATATAAATAATTGATTTTCCGATAGTCATACATTTTTTTTAATTAAAAACATAAAACAGACAATGAAAAAGACTTTGCTATTGTGCGGTTTATCAATCGCTTTTTTTTGCCTAAATGCCCAAAATACTGAGGGGGTAATCCAATACGAAGAAACAATGAACCTTCATAAAATGCTGCCCGACAGTATGCTCAAACAGATGCGTGGCATGATTCCTGAGACCCGTAGCACCCAAATGGAATTGTATTTTAAGGACGATATAAGTCTTTATAAACCGTCGGAAGATGATGAACCACAACAAGGCGGTGGTGGCGGTATGACGTTCCGCATGGGTGGTGCAATGGGTGAAACGTATAAAAATTTGGCAACAGAACAGTTGGTAGAACAAAAAGAAATGTTTGGTAAAAAGTTCCTTATTGAAGACACTTTGAAGGTGCAACGTTGGAAATTAGGCACGGATCAAATGAAAATTCTGGGTTATAATTGTACAAAAGCAACCATGACCGACTCCGTGCGCATGAGGGGTGATTCGATGACGAAACGCAATATCACAGCGTGGTTTACAGAGGATGTGCCTTTGGCGATGGGGCCGGGAACGTATGGTTCTTTGCCGGGCTTGGTGTTGGCGGTTGACGTTAATAATGGTCAACAAACGACGGTTGCTAAGAAAGTAGAGTTCAAAAAAGTAAAAGAAGAAGACATAAAAATACCATCAAAAGGCGATAAAATGACCCGCAAAGAGTTTGATGAAAAGCTAAGAGAGATGATGAAAAAGCAGCGAGGGACACGAATAATTAGACAGGGGTAATTCATGGAAAAGTTTTAAGGCAAAAGTATTGAGTTGTGTGGAAATTTAAATAATCAATACTTTTGTCATAAGACTTGCTTTAAAAGA
>JAYTMW010000253.1:0-8786 GCA_043728105.1 Saprospiraceae bacterium
AGCGACATCAAATAGCATCACTACAGCGGCCACGTTTACAGTGACGGTAACAGGCGCGAATGGCTGTACGTCAAGCGCAAGTGCGACAACGACATTAGATAATACACCTCCAACAACAACAATCACAGGTCTCACAACAAGTTATTATGCCAATCAAGCTTCAATAACTTTAACCGCTACTCCAACAGGCGGCACATTTACCATAGATGCTATTTCAGCAACATCATTTAATCCTGCTACTTTGAGCATTGGTAATCATACAGTTGTATATACGGTTACTGTTGGGAGTTGTATAGGCTCATCAAGTAAGATGGTAGAAGTCAAAGCAGCAGCTATTTCTTTGAATGCTAAGGTATTCCTTGAAGGAGCTTATATTACATCTGGTATAGATGCTGGTTTAATGAGAGATAATATTAGAGCTGCTGGAAATATTCCCACTTCTGAGCCTTATGCAGCTTTAGGTTTCCCTCACTCAGGCGGCGGTGGAGGTGAAATAACAACATCGGTTGTTTTGAATGTAACTGGTAGTAATGCTATTGTTGATTGGGTTATGGTAGAGTTACGTAGTAAAACAGCACCCGCTACAATCGTTGCTACAAGATCGGCTCTTTTACAAAGAGATGGTGACATTGTTGATGTAGATGGTACGTCTGCATTAAGTTTTGGAGGAGTAGCAGCTGATGATTATTTTATTGTAATTCGTCATCGTAATCATTTACGTTTCCGTTCAGATATTGTATTAACCTTTTCAACTTCAACTGCCACAACTGCTAATTTTACAAATGGGACGACTGCACCATTTGGAGCACTTTCATTAAAGTCGATTTCAACAATAAAAGCTATGTATGCAGGAGATGCAAATGGAAATGGAATAATTACAGCATCAGATAGAAATATATTTTGGCTTCCACAAGCTGGACAATTTGTTCCTTATGGCAGAGGGGATTTCAATATGGATGGTATATTAACAGCAACTGATATTAATCTTTATTGGAGACTTAATTCAGGCATTACAATATTACTATTTTAGTATATTCTAAAGTTAAGAGTTTTGACTTTGTAAGATAAAATATGCAAACATTTTTTAAGAAAATTAAAAAAATAAAACATGAAAGTTTTTAAAATTTTTTTCAGTGTAATATTTCTTTGCCTAAGCTGTCAATTGACGTACGCTCAAGAATTTTGCATAGGTTATGACGTAATAACGATAACACCTACTGAATTTGTCATTGATGTCAAACTTCAACTGTCAGCGGCAGGCAATAAGTTAGGAACAAGCACTCTAATTTTTTCTTACAATGGTACGAACTTATCTAATCCTACTATGGTGACTGATTTTTTGGCACCAACTGGTTTATATAGCCCTACTCTTGTTAAGAAAACAAATCCAAGTGCGGAAGGTCTGGCGAGTATTTCTGTTCTATTATCAACTATAAATAATGGAACTGCTATTGCTTTTGCTCCTGCTTGGACTCCTATAGTCAGAATGCACTTCAATAGTACAGGAATGTCAACATCAAGTTTAGCATTTTCTCTTTTAAGTGATGTGTTTAAAGATGATGAAGCGACTTCATTTACAGCAAATCCAGCATGTTTACCTTTGGACGTGCCGCTACCCCTCGAATGGTTAGATTTTAGAGCAACAGCTAAAACAGAAAGAGGTACTAAAATTGTCAATTTGGATTGGGTGACAGCATCTGAGCGCAACATTCAATATTTTGTTGTCGAACGCAGTCAAGATGGTAAGAGCTTTGTGCAAGTAGGGGCTAATGTAACTGCTTCTAATAAATCAACCAAAAATGCTTATCATGTAGAGGATTCAAATCCGTTGGCAGGACTTTCTTTTTACCGTATTCATGAGGCAACTCTGGGTGGTAAAAATTCATATTCACTGGTTCGTTCAGTTGATATTGTGAAAGAAAAAGGGCTACTTTCCGTTTATCCAAATCCATTCAGTACAGACATCTCCATCGAGATGGACATCAACAAAAATGCAGGTGAGGTCTTCGTTGAAATCTTTGACATGGTAGGTAAGCAAATTTATTTCAAGAAAATTGCGGCAGAAACTGAACGTATGACCATTCCAATCCCTACGACGGATTTACCAGATGGTACGTATGTCATCAGAGTTAAAAATGGAGCAAATATTTGGCAACATAAAATCGTCAAAAACTAATCTCCTTTTTGAATTTTAACATCAAAACCAGCCTGATAGCAACAACGCTATTGGGCTGTTTTTTTTAGTAAACAATTGGCAATCAATATTTTATGATGAACATACCCCCCTCAGTATTTTAATCATAAAAGCCTGTCATCTTGTAAGACAACAGGCTTTTATATTCTATTACTATTTGAATTTTTACAAAGCTTTTCTCAAACGAGCAACAGGAATATTCAATTGTTCACGATATTTAGCAACCGTTCTGCGAGCAATATTATATCCTTTTACTTGAAGCATAGACTTCAATTTCTCGTCAGAATGAGGCTTGCGCTTGCTTTCTGCAACGATAATATCCGTCAAAATTTTCTTCACTTCCAAAGTTGAAACTTCTTCACCTTCTGATGTTTGGAGCGATTCCGAGAAGAAATCTTTCAAACGGCGTGTACCAAATTCAGTTTGAACATATTTTGAATTAGCAACCCTTGAAACCGTAGAAATATCCAACATCGTCACATCTGCAATGTCTTTCAAAATCATTGGACGCAAACGTTTTGCATCGCCTGTTAAGAAAAATTCATATTGATATTGCATGATGGCATACATCGTCTTAAACATCGTTTGCTCACGTTGACGAATGGCATCAATGAACCATTTTGCAGAATCAATTTTTTGCTTGATGAATAGCACCGCTTCTTTTTTCATCTTGTCGGTGCGACGCAAGCTGCGGGTGTTTTTGTACGATTTCAACATTTCACGATAATGCTCGCTGATGCGTAAATCTGGTACATTGCGGCTGTCAACTGCCAATTCAAGACGACCATCACGATTTTCGATTATAAAATCTGGCACAATATATTGCATATTGCGGTCACGATTGTTCACATGCGCACTTGCAGGCTTCGGATTTAGTTTCAAGATTTCATCAATCGCTATTTTGAGTTGCTCTTCGGCGATGTTAAGTTGACGCAACATTTTTTGATAATGTTTTTTCGTAAACTCTTCAAAATAATCACTGATAATGCGAGCCGCAAAACGAAGAACACGAATGCTTTCGGTATCTAAATTATGCGTTTCGATTTTATGACGAATTTGCAACAAAAGACACTCTTGCAAATTACGTGCGCCAATACCCGGCGGGTCAAAGCGTTGAATTTTTTCTAAAATTTGTAAAATTTCTCTTTCAGAGGCTTCTATATTTTGTGAGAAAAGTAAATCATCGGTGATAGCTACAATTTCACGACGCAAATAACCATCGTCATCAATTGAACCAATAATTTGCAACGCAATTTTCATATCACGCTCATCGCTCAGGTCAATCATACCCAATTGTTCTTCCAAATATTCATGAAAACTGTTTTCCACGGCAATTGGGATGGTGCGGTCTTCTTCATCAGGTGAGTTGCCTTCGCTTTTTGTCTTGTAAGCGGAAGGATCGTCCTCGGCGTAACGCTCAAGATAGTCGTCTAACTCATAATCGTCTTCACGGATTGGCACTTCGTCCTCTTCTCTAAAATCACTCACTTCCTCATCGTCATACTTGTCTTCGACCGTAGATTCAGATTCAGTTGATCCAAAAGGTTCTTCGTAGTCTTCTCCTGTTTCAAGAACGGGATTGGCTTCCAATTCTTCTTGAATGCGTTGCTCTAAGGCAGTTGTTGGCAATTGCAACAGCTTCATCAATTGGATTTGCTGCGGCGAAAGTTTTTGTTGTTGCTTAAGGAATTGTCCTTGTCTTAGCATGGGATCTCTTATTTTGAGTTAAGGAAAACGTGTAACATAGTTCATAGCGAATGTTCCCTTTTCACAAAATCCCTTGCGATATTTTTTAAATTATCGGCTTGTGAAAATAATTGTTTGTTTTACTTATTATCTTTTTAATTTTCTTAAAACTTTCTGCAAGTTTAAGTACATTTTATCAAACTTTGCAAATTTATTTTTTATTTTTTTTTCGATTGTTTGAGATAACTGTTTTTTGTTTATTCTAACTTATTGATTATCAATGTTTTATGAAGGTATTTAAATAAAAAATAATTTCATTCTTTCTGCCACAAACTACATGCCAATAAATTTAAAAAACAAAAACAAGTATATGAATTAATTTATTTCAAAATCCATAAAGTGTTTTTTAGGACGAACGACAAGTTGTAAGTCACATATTATTATAAAAATAATCAATTTATTTTTATTTTAATGCTTTGTTTTGACACTCTAAAAACCTTTTTTTTTACACAAAATACTGAGGGGGTGATTTTATTCTTTTGCAATTAATTTTTTTTGCTTAAAATCGCATCTTGAATCAATCAATCAACGCCAATATTCCATTTATTCTGATAAAAAATTCTATTCATTCTGATAAAAAATACTAACCAAAGATGACTATCAACGAGCGACTTTTGGCTGTGCGCCAATCCATGAAAATTCACAACCTCGCTGCCTACATAGTGCCGTCGAGCGACCCGCATCAATCGGAATATGTAGCGGAGCATTGGCAAATGCGCCAATGGATTTCAGGTTTTAAAGGATCTATGGGTTATGCAGTTATTACTCATAGTGAGGCAGCGGTTTGGACGGATAGCCGCTACTTTCAACAATGTGAACTTGAAACGAGAGACAGCGAATTTAAGTTACACAAACAAGGGGTGCAAGGTGCGCCTGAGCATATTGATTGGCTTTGCCGAATACTGCCCGAAGGCTGTTTGGTTGGTTGTGATAGTACGCTTTTTTCTGTTGACCAAATAAGGGGCATGCAAAAGGCTTTTGGCAAAAAAAACATAGATTTGATACATAATTTGGACTTAATTAGCCCTATTTGGTCTAATCGCCCTACGTTACTCAAAGATGAAATTTTTGAACACGATGCCAAATATGCAGGTAAAACCCGCACCGAAAAATTGACCGAAATTCGTCAAAAATTGACAGAAAAAGGAGGTAATTATCACCTCGTAACCACGCTCGACGACATCGGCTGGACGCTCAATTTGCGGGGTTCGGATGTGGAATGTAACCCTGTTTTTGTGGCTTACATGGTTATTGGTTTAGAAAAAACATGGCTTTTTATAGACAATCAGAAAGTGCCAAACGATTTGAAAGCCACGTTGAATCACGATAATATTTTTATTAAAAACTATGATTCTATCAACGATTTTTTATCACAACTCACTGATAATGAATCAGTTATAATAGATACAGGTAATGCCAATTTCAGTATTTATAATGCCGTAAAACAGGCTAAAATTGTAGAACATGCTACTTTTTCTATTGTCTTGAAAGCGTTGAAAAACGACACTGAAATCGGATACATCCGAGAGGTGATGGTGAAGGATGGTGTGGCTTTGGTGAAGGCATTCCGTTGGTTAGAAAAAACGCTTGATGAACGCCCCGTGAGTGAATACGAAATGGCTTCCATGATTGCGCAATATCGCAGCGATCAGCCACTTTATTTTGGTGAAAGTTTCTCCGCAATCATCGGATACAAAAGCAACGGTGCTATGATGCACTATCGCCCAATGCCTGAAACATCGGCGATGATTCGTAAAGAAGGCATTCTTTTGATGGATTCGGGTGGGCAATATCAAGATGGCACAACCGACATTACCCGCACGATTGCACTGAGTGAACCGACGACTGAGCAAAAGCGAAATTTCACGCTGGTACTGAGGGGCCTCATTGCTTTATCGAAAATCAAGTTCCCGCACGGCACAAAGGGGATTCAATTGGACACCCTCGCACGTATGTATCTGTGGCAACACGGACTCAATTATGGGCATGGCACGGGGCATGGCGTGGGCTTTTTTATGAACGTGCATGAGCCACCACAAGGCTTCACCCCCAACCTCAATGAGCGTGGAAAAACAGTGTTAGAGGCAGGTTCATATACATCCAACGAACCTGGTTATTACGAAGAGGGAGCGTATGGTATCCGCATCGAAAACCTCATGATAACGCAACATGCTGAAAAAAATGATTATGCACAATTCCTTGATTTTGAAACAGTTACGCTCTTTCCAATTGATTTGAATTTGATAGACCCCTCAGTATTGGGCGAAGATGTGGCGTGGTTAAATGCTTATCATGCTCGTGTGTATGAGCGACTTTCGGTGCATTTGGACGAGGCGGAAAAGGCTTGGTTGAAGGCGCAATGTCGGGCGATTTGAGGATAACATTCAGGATTTTTCAATAAATTAATTTTGAAGAATTTGTTCAATACCCAACCTCAAAGGCTATTTTAAATGTCTTTACTGATAAAATATTTTAAGATGAAAAGATTATGGATTAGTCTAACAATTATTATCAGCATCCATCAAATAGCAATCAGTTGTAGCTGCATAAGCACTCCTACATTTTGCGAAGCGATAAAAAGATTTGAGCAACGCAAACCAACCGTCGTCAAAGCGACTGTGCTGAGTGTCCAAGACAATGTGGCAGAATTACAAGTATTAAGTGTCATTATCGGAGATGAATCCCGTTCTACAATCAAATGCTTTAGGCACGACCCTCTTTTTTGTGGCTCTGTCCCATTTGGCAATGTCGGTGAAACATTTATTTATATATTCAACAGAATTGATAGTATTACTAATTTTTCTCCACCCAATGCTCGAATAAATGATTATACATTACCCTTATGTCAATTCATTAAATTGAAAGTAGAAGATGGTAAAATTAGTGGTCGAATCACAGAAAATAAGGATCAAACGATGTCAGAGAATGAGTTACTGTGTGGTTTATTGAGTACTAAAAATCAGAATTTGACTAAGATAAAAATTGCGCCTAACCCAACAGAAAATAAATTATTTTTTAGAGGTATTGAAAAGCAAATTAATGTTGCTGTATTTGATATTATGGGTAAAATGGTTTTCAACCAAAGTTTGAATGTTGCTGAAAATTTTATCAATGTAGCGGATTTAGCGAGCGGCGTTTATATTGTTCGCATGCAATATCTTAATGATATGATAGTCGTAAAGATTATAAAGATATAACAGTATTATGTGAAACGTTTGACATTTCTCAATTCATAAACAGCTAAACCAACTACTATCAAATACTCCAACGCAATTACCCAATAATTTTCGCAATACGTTGAGTATGAGTAATGTATGTATGTTAAGCCAATGAAATACGTCCATACTGAGGGGTGTCTAAATTTTGTAAAAACAGAAAAAAACAAACCAAATGCCGCATACCACGGATGCACCGTTGCGGCACAAAGGCAATAAATGGAATAAGCAAAAAGGCAGTTTGTGAAAAAGGATTCGAGGTTAAATGTCTCGGATTTTTTTTGTTTTAAAAATAAAAAACCGATGCTAATCAAGACAATTGCATTCAAATAAGGCGTGGTAAATTGACCCCAATTATAGCCTTTGAGCCAAAAACCGACTTCTCGCACGAGGTAATAAATGCTCGCATTGAACTCGAATTTTTTGTTGTAAAGGTCTAAACTACTTTTTAAATTAGGTAAAAAAGTAGCGTTATAAAGCGGCAAAAAAAGCAATAAAGTAAAGATGCCAATCATCAAATAATAGGCTATCGCTTTACGCCAACCTAAGTTTTTTAAGAAAAAAGGTAGAAACATGAGTGGTAAAATCTTAGTCGCAATGGAAAGCGAAAAGGCGATACTACCGACTACTGTTTTGTTTTTTTGTACAAAGAAAATAGCTAATAGAAAAAAGAAAATAGCCACTCCTTCAAAGTGGATATTCTGGCATAACTCAATGATTATCAAGGGATTAAGGGCGTAGAGGAGAGTATTGCGTATTGCGTCGTGTGTATTGTGTCGTGCGTATTGCGCATCAATAGCGGGCGATTTCAATCGCCCGTTCAATCGCCCATTCAATCGCCCATCAAACCCTTCATTCAACAACAATTTTTTTATCAAAAAAATAGAACCAATATCAGCCAAACAAAGGAGTGATTTGATAACGAGCGTTGCCCCATAAATATTTTTCGGAAAAATCCAGACTGCAAAACTGAAAAACGCTTGACATACTGAGGGGTAAACAGTATGATAGTTTTTGGAGTTTAAAAATTGATATAATTCAGGTGTGAGAACGTCTGTATAAAGTTTGTTTTCAAAATAATAAATAGGCTTAAAATCAAATGGATTGATGCCCATGTTTATCAATCGCCCATCCCAAATAAAACGGTAAATATCGTCCGAAAAATTGGGCATGGCGAAAATTAAGCACCCCCTCAGTATTAAAGCTGTTTTGAGCCAAAAAGAAAAATCATCTTCCGTTTTAGCCGTTTTTAAAACCCAAAAATAAACCGCAAATAGACTCGAATAAACAATAAAAAAATGCGTAAAGTCTTGCCTATCAACAAAATAGCCGATATCGAGCGTCAAAAAGAGCATCACGACAACGGCTATTTTTTTGAATGATGAATGATGAGTTATGAATGATGAATGTTTAAAAAACTTCGGTATCATTTTTCTTTAAAAAAATTAAAAACAACGTTTGATAGTATTTATCATTCATAATTTATCATTCATCATTAGTAACGAGCAAATAATAAATAGGTCTTTTTTTTGAAACACATAGGCACATAGGACACATAGTTTTTAGAAGTAATTTTTATAATTCATTGATAATCAAACGATTATACATTAATCTATGTGTCCTATGTGCCT
>JAYTMW010000254.1:0-8362 GCA_043728105.1 Saprospiraceae bacterium
AGGCATGGCGAATCTGAATGATGCTTTTTGTTATTTCATTGATGACGAATTGTACGTTAAAAACATGTACATAGCCGAGTATTCGCAAGGCAACATTTACAACCACGAAGCCCGAAGACTGCGCAAATTATTGCTTAGAAAATCAGAGTTGAATTCGTTGCAAAAGAAGCTGAAAGACAAAGGTTTTACGATAGTACCTTACATGATTTATTTTAGTGAGCGTGGTTTTGCGAAGTTGGAAATTAATTTGGCGCAAGGCAAAAAATCGTATGACAAACGTGAGGTGATAAAAGAGCGGGAAAACAAGCGGGAAATGGATAGATTGAAGAAGATTAAGTTGTAAAAACATTTAGAAATTTCCTTCGTTACGAGATTAATTAGTGTATTCATTGGAATATTTAAAAAAAAATCTTATTTTAGCTTAAAGAAAATCCAATCATCGCATAATCATAAAATCACCTTAAAAAATGAGCAAAGAAAGAGCAATACCCGTCGTTGACTTATCAAAATTTACCCACGGCACGCCTGATGAAAGGACAGCATTTGTGGACGCTATTGGTTCAGCATTCCACGAAGTTGGTTTCGTGGGTGTCATCAATCACGGCATACCTAAAACATTGGTAGATGATTTTTATAGAGAAGCAAAGGCTTTCTTTGCGATGCCTGTCGAGGTCAAAGAAAACTACGAAATACCTGAATTAGCGGGTCAAAGAGGCTACACAAGTTTTGGAAAAGAACACGCCAAGCACACAAAAGTGGCAGATTTGAAGGAGTTTTTTCAAATTGGGCAGCAAGTCCCCGTAGGTGATGCTCGCAAAGCGGAATATCCCGACAATGTGGCAGTGGCTGAAAAGCCTACTTTTGCACCTTTGGGCATGGATTTGTATCGCTCTTTTGAGAAAGCGGGCGGGGCTTTGCTTCAAGCCATTGCCATACATCTGGATTTGGATGAACATTATTTTGACGGCAGAATTGATAAAGGAAATTCCATCCTACGTGCCATACATTACCCGCCTATACGTGAAGAACCGAAATCAGCAATTCGTGCAGAGCAACATGAAGACATTAATTTGATAACCCTTTTGGTGGGTGCTTCCGCAGGTGGTTTGCAGCTTCTGACGAAGGAAAATGAGTGGAAAGAAATCGTGCCAGGCGAAGACGAAATTGTCATCAACGTAGGCGATATGTTGCAACGTTTGACCAATAATTATTTAAAATCAACCACGCATCGGGTCGTAAATCCACCTCGTGAGGAGTGGCATAATCCACGCCTTTCGATTCCTTTTTTCTTACATCCCGTTTCTCAAATGGACTTAACTTGTTTGCCTTCAACGGTAACAGATGATCAACCTTTGGGCTATGAATCTATTACGGCAGGTGAGTATTTGAATGAACGTTTGCGGGAGATTGGTTTGAAAAAGTAAGATGTTTTTGTTTTTAGAATTATGCACTACCTGCGTCAAGTTTGAAAACTTGACGCAGTTTTTTTTTGAAATTGCTACATTTTAGCTCAAAATACTGAGGGGCTCTCACTTCATCAAAACCACCTTCAAATCTGCCACTTCGTCCACGCCAATTTGGTGCGGATAATTGCTATAAATCTCATTGTCTTCATTCATGCGATAGCCTTTTTTCCAATTGGGTTCAATGGTCAAAAGATGTTCCATAGCCTCTCCTTTTCTACCTAACTGATTCAAAATCAAGGCTTTATAATAATTGGCATCTGGAAATTGAGCGTATTTTTTCAAACTCAAATCAATATAATATTGCGCTTTTTCCACATCTTTTAATTCCCAATAAATAACGCCCATGTAAAATAAATCCACGTAATGCGTCCACTCCAAAGTCTTATTTTTGATTTGCCAATCCACCGATTTTTGCATCAAAACCTTCGCCGAATCCAATTGCCCCATTTCCAAATAACAAAGGCTTTTGAAAAACTCATACGTGTGATCCATCACAAAATTGATTTCATTGCCCTTGATTTTTTGCGCCGCATCAAAATCCTTTATCGCTCCTTCGTAATCTTTTATGAAAATAGCTTTGCAAAAAGCCCGATAATCCGTGTATTTATTCGGATTGAGCGCAACCGCTTTATCAATGTAAAATATCCACTTTTCAAAGTCGCCGTTTTTCAAAAAAGGCACAGCACGATTTTGATAAACCGTAGCACTCTTGGGATTTATCATCAAAGCTGTATCAGCATACAATTGTCCTTGCGCACTATAAATGGACGCTACTTTTTCAGAAATACTATCCAAATAAATTTCGCCTTTATCTACTTGATTCACTTGATTTTGAGAATTGGCTTGGCATCCAACAAGGCAAATGAACGCACTAAGGAGCAACAGTTTTGAAATCATTGTCTTGAATTTTAAAGGTTAGATAATAGTAGTAATTGGTGGGTGTATTTTCAATTTTTGCCAATTTCCAACCACCCAATTGCGTAACAAAAGCTGTCAATTGGCTTTTAATATCTTCGGGATAAGTTGTTTTTTTATAATTTTTATCCAAATCGTAAAAACGAAAACAACATGGTTCTCCTTTGCAATTGACAAAAAAGCGGATAGTTAAAAAGCCCGTCACGAGATTTTCCCTTTTGGTATTTTTATAAAAATCTTTCCATTCTTTTAAAATCTGATAAGAGCTTTTCTCGTTTTTTGCTTTGACTTGAAAGTATTGAGGCAGGTAAGTCGGGTCGCAAAATTGCTTCATGCACACGGAATCAAAATGCTCTGGCGTAGCATGAAGGTCATAATTAAAGTCTTTTGAAAAAGATTTTGTAAAGAAAAAACAGAGAAGAAACAAAAATAATAGATGTCGCATAAGTAGTGATGAGTTTAAAATAGATTAAATATTTTTTATAAATGTAAATATATTTTATCTAACCAAACCTATAAATTTCCTTAAAAAAGGTTAAAAAACATGAGCAACTCTTCAAGGGTTTCAAACCCTTGAAGAGTTATGCCAATATCATTCTTCATTTTCAAAATACACTTTATAAAAATGTTTACCCGTCTCCTCATCCACGCCACGCTCAATCAAATCCCTGCGCCCATGCACGTATATGTGGAAATTTTCATCCAATTTTATCACACTTTTAAACACCTTACCCGACTTCCTAACAGCCTGTTTACTGATGTCGAATTGCTCCGCCAAAGGTGCGGCAGACACTTGTTCGTACTCCTCTTTAAACTCTTTGAAAGCATCTTGTTGGTCGGCATCCGTGAAAATGGTATCCGTAAAATCTTGCACTTCAAACATATCATTTTCTTTGAAATAATAGGAAGCCCGATTCATCAAATCAATCTTATCCGCCTTGTCTAAACCGAATTTTGGCCCCGCTTTCTCGGCAATAAAATCATTTGCCAATTGGATATAATGACGGGTATTATAAAAATTATCCTCAATCGGCTTCGCATTCAAAAAAAGAGCCGTCCATACTGAGGGGGTATCTTTTTTCGACACCGAATCAATGGTCACTAAACGATAACCCTCGGCTTCGTCCACGCCAAAAATCAAGGTCGCCATCGCCAATTTGCCCGTCGCAATCCCCTCGCCCACTTGCAAATTGAAGGATTCAGACGTGCGCTCCACCCGCAAAAAAGGGTCTTTGTTCACAATCTTAAAAATGCCCACCGCAGGCACTTCTTCACCCATCAGGCTGACCTTATCGAGCAACGCCACGAACATTTCACCACCGTTTATTTTGGGTTGGGTAGAAAAATCATATAAACGTCTCGTGAGTATCGCCGCTTGTTCAGCGAGTGCATCGGGGTCTTGAAAAATCGTCATAACTGATTGATACACAGCGTTTTGGCTCACATCATCGTCATCGTGGAAGGTAAAAAACTCCTCCGTTTTTTCAAAAGGTTTGCAGAAAGCATTGAGCAAAACTTGGTGTGCAAAATCGTTAATCGGCACCAGCGTCGTCTTCGGAATGACCACGCCTTCGTTGCGCTCCTTATTGCCCGACCACGTGATGGCGAGCTTCAAAATATTCGTTTGCGAGAAATCTAACATAGTATTTTTATTTAGGGCGCAAAGCTAATTAATTGGTTGGGAAAAATACTGAGGGGGTCACATAATTCAAGATAAAATCCTTCGTTCCTATTTAAAAAATATATCAATATGAAAAATCTTCTTGTGCATGGTGTTTACCTATCCGTTATTGCTGTTTTAAGTTTCATGCTTTATGATAAAACTAAGACGGATGATTTTGTTTTTATGAAGTCGAGTGAGGCTTTGGAGCATGACTATAAATGCCTTGATAATGTTTCAAGACATCCAATTAATGAAATTCGAAAAATGGCAAGTGCAATACCGAAGTACGAATACCTTTTAGATGCTACTAAAAAAACTAATGCGGTTTATGAGAATTTGGATTTTGCAACAAGTAAATTTAAAAAAGAAAAAAACATTACTGAAAAAGAGATTAAGCGTTTTAAATTACTTGTTGAAAATTCAAGTAAAGAGACAATATCATTTTTTTTAAAAGAAACTGATAGAAAGGATATTGAGAAAAATATATCGTTGAAAGGTCTAATAAATAATGATACTTTTATTAAAAGCTTGAATGGCAATGATAAATCAAGGTTTTTGACACAAATAAATATACTCAAAAATGCTGTAATAAAAGACAAGCTAATGCTACTTTCTTATCTTCAAAATCAGATAAATTTTTGTGGCTACATAGGAGATTTTAGAGTAATCATTGAGCCTACTTCATCAACAGTTATTTCAGGTGAAAAATTTAAAGCCAATATTTATTTGGCTGCACATACTATATTCAATGATTCAATTCTATCAATTTCTGCCAATGGAAGTGAGTTAAATCATAAAAACGGTATAGCTAACTATGAGAGTACACCTAAAAAAGTCGGGCGGCATAATATCCTCGCTACGATTACTCGACGCAACTCACTAACAAGTCAAACTGAAACGATACATGGTGAAATTAAATATGAAGTTATACCTAAATATGACTTTGGCTGTTCTCCAAGATAAGAAAATACTGAGGGGGGTATCCCATTTTATAAACTTTCATTTATCATTAAAAAACAATGCTTTTCTTATGAAACCAAGCCTTTTCCATGGTATTTACTTATCGTTAATTGCCCTTTCTACTTTTTTCTATTTCACAAAAAGAAATAGAACAGACGCTTTGTACGAACAACTTAGCGACTCACTTACACATAGTTCAAATGCGTTGAATAAAATGTCAGAAGGCGCATATAAAAGTGTAGAAGTAAACGTAGAAATTGAATCTCGATATGAAAAATATTTGGATTTAGCAAAATTTATTAATGCAACGACCGATAGTTTTGTTGCCGAACTTGATAGTCGTTTAAATCAATCTCAAATAAATAAGGATTATCGTGAGCGTTTTCAAAATAGGATTTACGAGCATATAGCCAAAAGCGTTAATTCATCTGATTTGGTTGATATAAAGAAAAAAAGTACGATGAATTATTTTCTTAAACAAAATAGTTTTTGGAATAATACCGCTAAAATATCAAATATCGAATGGTCTTTAAAGTCAAAAATGATTAAAAATAATGCCCTTATTGATCAATATAACCTTACGAATTATTGTCTTGATAGATCAGCTTATGGATGTGGATTTTATGGTTTTAGATTATCCATGATTCCTTCTAAAATAACGATAGTAAAAGATGACTCTATTTATATGGATATTTCACTTAGTTCTTATTCAAATAAATTTTATAAAAATGATGTGTATGTGAATGGTGAATTATTAAAACAAAAAGAAGGTAATTCTTTCATTAAAATTAAAAATTTAAAGGCAGGCGAGCATAAAATTGATTTATTAACGACAGTAAGAAATTATTCTAACGGCAAATTTGATACAATTAGAGATATTTTTTACTACGAAGTATTACCAAAATGTGGGAAAAATTGTCGTTCAAATCAATAAAATCAAGCAAAATACTGAGGGGGTATCTCTTTTCTTCAACAATCATTTTTTAGTATAAAATCTACCATTTTCAAATGAAAAATATCGTTTTTCACTTCATTTATATCAGTATTTTAGGATTTATCGGATACCAATATTATTCAAATTCAAAGAATGATGCGCAATTACTTTCAGAAATTGATAAGACTTTATCTATTGATAGTGATATGATATCGAGGAGTATGGACGGAATGATAAATGGAGTCAAGGGAAATGTTGATGCACATCCTAATTATGCTCCATACTTGACAGTTCTGAAAGAAGTGAATGCTAAAACTGAATCAATTGATAAGTTTATCATTTACCAGAAAAATAATATTAAGGATTTAAAACGCTCTGAAATGCGTGATTCTATCAGTCTTTTACCCCAAAATATACTTAAATTTATTTCTAATTTAGAGTTTATAGACAGTTTCAAAAGGGGAAGTAGCCTTTTAAAAGTAATAAATGAAGAAAGTTATTGGCATCATTTTAAAGATTATCCTAAAAATATATTGAGTGATTTACGCAATAGAATTGCGCTTGACCAATTGATGATTGCAGATTATTGTCTCACAAAATCATCTTATGAAGTAAAAATAAATTTTGATGGATTTAGAATAGCCGTTGTACCAAAAAAGGCTTTTTATTATGAAGGAGAAGATTTTGAAGGTCAAATTCATAGAATAGCCTATTCAAAAACTTCACAGAACATAAAAATTGATGTTAATGGTATTACTCTGCCTATTAAAGATGGTATTGCTCAATATAAAGCAATAGCAACTAACGTAGGGGAACAGACAATTGGTGCAACCGCTACAATCAAAAATCCTTTTACAGGTAATACAGAGACAGTAAGAGTCGAGTATCGTTATGAAGTTTTACCAAAATGCAGCCGAGATTGCGCCAAAAAACAGTAAAATACTGAGGGGGTATCCTATTCCAAAATTTCGTCCAATAAGTGTATATTTTTCTAAGTTAAATGCTCAAAATTCTACACCTTTTTTTATTTTTGGTGGAGAATTTAGTTCATTTATCCACAATTTATAAATCAATACTACTATGAGCAAAAACACACACAACCCAAACGATGAAGCCCAACTACGGCTTGAAAACGAAATGAAAAAGCTCAATCTTGAAATGGAAGGGGCAGTTTTTGGTTTCATGGGTGGCGATATGCCCCTTGATTTGGAAAAACAATTCCTCGACAACATCATGGCATTTGAAACGCAATCCAAAAATGCGACGTACATGCCACTCTACAAATTTTTAGGCGAACCATTCTATCTTCCCTTTGATGTGCTTCCCGACGAACACGTAGAGCGTGAGTTTGAGCGACTAAACGACCTTCTACAAACGCATGGTGTAGATTTAGATTTCCTATGCGATTATCCCACTGAAACCAAGTACCGCTTCATTACGGAGGAGTTTTTTGACCTTGAAATATCAGATATGCGGATACCAGGCATGATAAATAGTTTCATTTACGAAGAGTTTCACCCTAATCACGAACACGATTTATCAAACGATACAGAAACCTTCTTCCGTGCCATCATGAATCTCGGCAGTGATTTTGTACCTTATTTTTTGTCAAATCAAATGGAGATGCTTAATAAAGGATTGGTACCTAAAAGTATGTACGAAGGGCGTATCAATTTTTTCAGAGAAAGGTTTCATGTTTTACGAATCAACCTTTTGGAAATAAAAAAGGTGACAATCAATGACATAAGTGAAGAAACAAAAACAGCAAGAGTAGATTTTGAATTGGACTATGAAGGCATTGCAATAGGCAAGCACCGTAAATTAGAGAGTATTGATAAAGGTTATCTAAATTTTCTCTTCGCCGATGACTATTGGACTATCAATTCTATCGTTTTCAAAGGTTTTTAATGTGTCCTGACTGTATCACACCTCGTCACAGTGGTTTTGTAATCGTACAGACCACTCTGATGAGGTTAAAAAACCTTGATTTTCATAAAAATACTGAGGGGGTACTTGTGTGCTACAAGTTGAAAGGTGCTAAAACAACAAAAGCCCACCCTCGTTAAAGGGCAGGCTTTGTTAAATTGAGTTGGCAGCGACCTACTCTCCCACATTCAAGGATGCAGTACCATCGGCGCAGGTGAACTTGACGACTCTGTTCGGAAAGGGAAGAGGTAGAACCTCACCGCTATAACCACCAACAGTTCTTACGCTATTGAATAATCATTACTTTACAATAATTCATAACCCAATAACCAATCTCTTGTACGTTTTAAAACGTCTAAAAAATCAATATTTTATTGACAGATTAACTGAAGAAGCAATACTTTACTTAAATCGTGTATGTGTTTAAAATTAAGTCCTGTTAAGTCTAATTTTAGTTCTTCGTTAGCTTTTGCTCTAACGCTAAAATTAAAAAAGGAA
>JAYTMW010000255.1:0-2681 GCA_043728105.1 Saprospiraceae bacterium
TGGTTTGCTTGAAAAGGCTTTTGTTATCTTTCGATTATCGCCTTTTAGTCGCAATTTGAGGAATGAAATTGGGAAAAAAAATAAGATTTTTTTCTACGATATTGGCATTCGCAACAGCCTCATTCAGCAGTATCAACCCATTGAATTGCGAACAGATAAAGGAGCAATTTGGGAGAACTTTATCATCGTCGAACGCCTTAAATTTCTACAATCCAACGGTTTGCGCCCCAATCAGTATTTTTGGCGGACGCAAGAACAAGTCGAAATTGACTATTTAGAAGATGCCAATGGACAATTAGATGCCTACGAATTTAAATGGCAAGATAAAAAAACGAAAGTGCCGACTGCTTTCGCTAAAAGCTATCCCGATGCTACGTTTAGTGTCATTTATACTGGGAATTTTGAGCCGTTTATTATGTAGGCACCCCCTCAGTATTTTCGATTTCGGATATGGGATTTCGGAGACGTACCGAAATTCCATATTCGAAATCCAAAACCATTTTTTCGTTTTTTATTAAAAAAAACGATTCAATTGCTTATATTTGGCGGAATGTAGGTATATTGACCCACATTCCGCCAAATATAAGCAATTGATATGGAAAATATACTCATTGGACGCACACAAGAAAGAGAAGTCTTGCTCAAAGCCCTTCATTCCCGCAAGCCTGAAATGGTGGCTGTAATTGGACGTAGGCGTGTTGGAAAAACCTTTTTAATCCATAGCGTTTATAAGGATAATATAGCTTTCCAAATATCGGGTGTTCAAGATGGCACTTTAAAAGAGCAATTAAAAAACTTCACCTACCTACTCAAACAAACTTTTGGCACTATTGCACCAAGTGAAAAGTCGACAAGTTGGTTAGATGCTTTTCAACAACTTATAACCTGTTTGTCCGCAGCAGCTACTTTGGAGGAAACGGAAGAGGACAAAGAAAAACAGGTTGTTTTTTTTGATGAACTGCCTTGGTTAGCCACTCGTAGGTCTGATTTTTTGAAAGGCTTGAGCTTTTTTTGGAACAGTTGGGCTTCACAACGCCATATAGTTGTTGTCATTTGCGGTTCGTCTGCCTCTTGGATGATTCAAAAAGTGGTGGAACACAAGGGAGGGCTGCACAATCGTTTAACAAAACGCATTCATCTATTTCCCTTCAATTTGTGTGAAACGGAAGCCTTCTTAAAAAGCCTCAATATTAATTTCAACCGTTATCAGATTGTTGAGTTGTATATGGCAATGGGTGGCATACCCCATTATCTGAACGAAGTAGAGGCGGGTTTAAGTGCTGCACAAAATATTGAACGGATTTGCTTTGCGCCTTCGGGTTTATTAAACAACGAATTTTCACGTCTTTATCTTGCTTTATTTGAGAACGCCGACAATCACATCGCTATTATTAAAGCCTTAGCTGAAAAGTGGCAAGGCTTGACCCGCAACGAGATTATAGCACTTAGTAAATTAACAGACGGTGGTGGTGTCACCCGTTGTTTAGAGGAATTGATAAGTTCGGGTTTTGTGTCGGCTTATTTTCCATTCGGTAAAAAGAAAAAAGAAATGTTGTATCGTTTAACGGACGAATACTCGCTGTTTTACTTACAATTTATTGAAAATAAAGCCCATAAAGGCAAAAATATCTGGTTGGAATTGAGCCAAACACAAGATTACAAAAGTTGGAGTGGCTACGCTTTTGAGAGTTTATGCTTAAAACACATTTCACAAATCAAAAAAGCATTAGGTATTTCAGGTGTTTATGCCGAAACATCAAGTTTTTATCTAAAAGGTAATGCCCAAAATGCAGGTGTTCAGATTGATTTACTTATTGATAGAAAAGACAATGTTATTAATGTTTTTGAATTGAAGTTTTACAACGGCTTTTTAACGATTAGCAAGTCGTATTCAGAAGATTTAAGAGAAAAACTAACCATTTTCAAAGAAGCCACTCAAACCAATAAACAGGTGTTTCTCAATTTATTGACAACTTTTGGCTTAAAACAAAACGAACACAGTCTTGGTCTGATTGATAAAGCCTTGACGATGGATGTTTTATTTACAGAAGAAGAATGATACCCCTTAGGATTCCAGGTTTCGGATTTCGGTACGCCTCCGAAACCCGAAATCATTTTACCCCCTCAGTAAAACATTCTAAATCTCCAACCCCGAAACAGGCATTCGCCTAAATTGCAAGGGTGAAATGCCCGATTTGCTTTTAAAAATGCGGGAAAAATAGAATTCTGACTCGAATCCTGTTTGATAGGCTATTTGCCCGATGGGTGTGTCGCTTTCGCGCAACAGTCTTTTGGCTCGATTAAGTCTTACATTAAGATGGTATTGACCAGGCGAAATGCCGACAGCCTCTTTAAATTCTTTCCGAAACCAAGCATAACTCACGTTGAGTTGCTCCGCTAATTGCGGCATATCCATTGCTTTTTCTTCATTTTCATGGATTACAAAACGGGCGCGTTGAATGATTTGGCTGCGCTCGGATTTTTCAGGTTTGTTTTGCAAAGCGGAGGCATAAACCAAAGCCAATAATTGAATGGTGAGACATGAGCGCAAGGTTTCTTTTTCCTCGCCATCTTCTGTCTGCACAGCATTAATAATATGCATAAAAACTTGTAACAATTCGGCATTTAAACCGATGCTAATCAAGGGGGAATTGGGATTAAAACAGCCTTGTTGCATCAAA
>JAYTMW010000256.1:0-3500 GCA_043728105.1 Saprospiraceae bacterium
ATCCTTTTTAAATAATCCATTATTTCTCAAAAAATTTGTCTTGATTAAAGAAAATATAAAGACCAATTTGGGTATATTATTTTTTGTTTAACGCCTTAATTGATTGGCAACGGAGCCAAATCAATTTCAAGAATGCGTTTCTTTTCTTGATAATCCTCTTTGGTCATACTGCCCGCCGCAAAGCGATTTTGCAAAACATCAAGAGCCGTTTTTCTTCTACTGCGCTGATAAGGGATTTCAAAAGGCGTTGCAAAAATTGTAAACAAAAGAGAGAACCAAACGAACCACCATATTAGGTGCATTCCCCAGAAGTGATAGCCATCGTACATCATAGTTTTTTGTTTTAAAATGTGAAAATTAGTAAACACTATTATGGTAGTTTTTCAGCCCACAGAGCCTTTTCCCATTGGTCTACAATTTCTTGCAGAACATCATAATCCTTTTCACTTGCGGTTTTGAAAAGCGAATACTCTAAGGTTTTTTTATCAAATTTCCATAATCCATAGCGAGTAGAGAGTGAACCACCTTTGCTGTCGCTGTATTTAACGATATAATTGTAAGGACTTCCAAACAAAAATTGTTTAGGCTCAAAATGCTCAAGTGGGCATTTTCTAACAATTTCACCACCAAATAATGTGAGTTCTTTATGTTCGTTTGAGTTGCTCATTTTACTTTTTTGTATTTAAAATGTATGATTCATCTTTATAAAACATCAAAATTTCGTGTGAATACTGAGGGGGTAGTTTGTTTCATTTGGTTGTGAGATTATAAGTTTGTCAAGGTTTGTTCTAAAAAAAGAAAGATGGCATCTAACATTTAGCTACCACCCAACAAATCAAAAGGACACAATTTTTACTTTTTATCGTGAAGTTTTAGAAGGTACAATTGCCTTTTTTACTTCATAAAAATATCTTTACCCTTACAAAATGACTATCTCATTCATCGGTGGTTCGGCGGCTATTTTCGCTTCTTCATGCTCCACTCGTGTAAGTTCTATTTCGCATAAAATATTGATTTCATCACTCACCACAAAACCGCCTGTTTCAATGGCAGTGTTCCAAACCAAACCCCAATCACTTCGATTGATAACACCCGTGACGGTAAATCCTGCCTTTTCATTGCCAAAAGGATCATTAGCAAGTCCACCAAACAGCACGTCTAATTTTATATTTTTAGTAATGCCTTTCATGGTCAATTCACCCCACAATTCATGGTTGCCTTTATAGTTAGATTTTCCAATGGTGCTTGATGTGAACGATATTTGCTTATGGCTTACCACATCAAAAAAATCAGCTCCTTTCAAATGTTCATCACGGGTTTGATCGCCCGTTTCAACGGATGTAGCGTCAATCCATACATCTATGACTGCTGTTGTGAAATCTTTATCGGTCGTGTAAATACTCGCATCATACGTTTTGAAAGTCCCTGTGACGTGAGAAATCATCAAATGCCTAACCTTGAAGGTGATATTACTATGAGATTGATCTATTGACCATTTAGTTTTGTTCATCATTTTATTATGTATTTAATGATGCAAAGGTGAGCCGCCGTGAAGGAATAAGTGTTACATAACTCTTGGAAAAACTTACATCATTCACACTTATCAATTACTTATTTTATCAAGTTTAGCGTTTAGTTCTTTTAATTTTTTTTAAAAATTATAATGACACTTATGTTAAGTAAAATTTACACTCGTTCTTGTATTACTTTGATTTCATTCCTTAATTGAATTAAAAACTCGGTTATGTGTTCTAAATACAAAACCGAGTTTTTATTGAACAAAGATCAAATTTTCTTAGGTCTGTCATTCAATAAACGAACAATAGCCGTTCTATTTAGATTAATGTATTGCTCCACTATGGAAGTAACCAGTACAGAGATACTCTTAATTTTCTCCCGTCTTTTAATGTGCATCAATATTTCGTAGATTTCGTCATCAATCCAAACCTGTTTCGAAAAATCATAATCTTCGGTGGCTGATTGAAGTGTTGTAACCAAATCACTCTCTTGAACCAAACTACGAGCCATTTGTCTTGGCTTTTCAATGGGGGCTTTCGGTTGTTCAACTTCTTTTTCGACTATTTTAGGTTCAGAAATAATACTATTTACCACTACCGCCTCTTTGACTTCAATTGCAGGTTCTGGTATCGATTGTTGAATAACCTCTGGACGATTGAGATTTTTAAGATTTTTTGCAAGCTCTTTTATATTTATTTTACCTTCCATTTTAAAGAAAATTTAGAATTTTAAATACCCTGCGAATTTTATTATTTGTCGAGTTCCTTAAATAGAAAACTAAAAGAGGATTCTAACACCCCTTTTAATTCATCTGATAAAGAAATAGTATCAATACGTTGAAGCATCACCCTATCGGGAATTTCTGGAATAACCACACCATATTGATTTAAGGCAGAATTTACAATGGCTTTTGTTTCATACTTAACCCCCGCCTTTGTGCGATTTGGCACAAAATAAATTGGCATATCAGGTTTCATATACTTAATGACTCTCGCAAATGTCAACGTACTTTCAAATGTTATTTTTTCATAGAAAAAAGGACATATCACCGCTTCGGCGTTCATATATATTGGCACGAGTGAATTATCATCAATTTTACCCGCTAAATCCATTAAAATCATGCCCTCGGTTTGGTCAAGTTGCGGCGCAATACTTTCATATTGCTCGACTTCGATGGCTAAAACTTCATAAGGAGGTTCACTTTTCAAAATGATTTTATCCTCTTCTCGACGGTTCTTTATGGATTCTTGAAAATCCATGTCCAAAATAATAACGTCTTTCTTTTTTATCAAAGACAAATAGTTTGCGAAAAGAATACAAAGCGTAGTCTTCCCTACCCCACCCTTTTGATTACCAACAATAATTTTCATAATTTCGGATTGTTTATGGTTTATCAATATTATCTAAATCTGGTAATGCCGATTTGTTATCTCCTTCTTTTAAATTTAGAAAGTTTTCAGAAGAAATAACCTTCATACCTTGTTTTTCAATTCGTTTACGAGCATCCCCTGCCATTTTGCCTCCTTTTTCAGCCTGTTCTTTGTTTTCATTAAACCCTTGAGCGTCGTTCTCCACAGTTAAGCGACGGGTTACCTCCTCCCCTAACGCTGTAAAAATAAGTTCTAACGGGGTCATGTGATCTCTAAGGTTCTGTTTGTCGAGTCCTTTTAGCTCTTTGTGTTTTGTTGGACTTAATCCAAATGTGCCTTTTGCGATTTCTGCCGTTAAAATTGAATACTCCTGCCCTTCCTTAACATCCCTCATTTTCCATTCGTCTGTTAGTCTTTTTCGAGCCTCAATACCACGCATCCGTCTTTCAATCCATTCATCAGAGTATCCTTTAGCTCGATACATATCTTCTAATCGCTCAAACGTTTTTTCAAAGCCAATTTCTGGGTCTTCCATTTCTTCCAAACGCTCCTGCCCTACTTTCGCCAACCACAATTTAAACGGTTCTGCCTTAGGTGAAGGAACAGACATCA
>JAYTMW010000257.1:0-15503 GCA_043728105.1 Saprospiraceae bacterium
ATCCTTTTTAAATAATCCATTATTTCTCAAAAAATTTGTCTTGATTAAAGAAAATATAAAGACCAATTTGGGTATATTATTTTTTGTTTAACGCCTTAAGTAATTTTTGATTTTCATAAAAACTTTGTGTCATTAAAAACGTATAAAGTTCATTTTAATCCTATTAAATTTTCATTCAAAGTTTACAAGAATGCTATCAAAAAAACTCATAACAGCTTTATTATCAATTGTTTACACATTTTGTTTAAGCCAAAATCTGTATAACCCCGCCACGATTAAAGACATAAAACTAACCTTTCCTCGAGCGGATTATGACACATTTTTAGACTCCGTAAAAAGCAAAAGAAGCGATGCCAGATTGATGGGTTCCATGACAATTGATGGTCAGAAATATGAAGAAATAGGTGTGCGTTACAAAGGTAATTCCTCTTATTTTGGCACTCGAAAAAAAGGAATTTTGAAGTTTCCATTTAATGTTAAACTCAAAAAAAAGGATAAAATTGACGGCAAATACAACACCTTAAAACTAAGCAATGTCAACCGAGATGCGAGTTTTATTCGTGAGGCTTTGTCGTATGAAATTGTCAGAACATACATGCCCGCTCCCCTATGCAACTACGCTCGTGTGACGGTAAATGATAATATAATCGGTTTTTACAACAATGTGGAGGCCATTGATGATCGGTTCATAAAAAATCATTTCGATTTTCCAAAAAATACTGAGGGGTGGCTCGTGAAATGTGACCCTGAATGGACGGCGGAAGAATCCAAAACGTGCCCGAAAGGAGACAAAGCTTCGTTGATGTATTTGGGTGAAGATTCGACTTGCTATCGTTCACTTTATGACGTTGATAAAGATGGAAATTGGAAAGAATTTATCCAATTTGTGAAAACACTCAATCAAGAACCTGAAAAAATTGAACGTATTCTCAATGTTGACCAAACGCTTTGGATGCTGGCGTTGAACAATATTTTGGTTAATTTAGACAGTTACAACGGACTTTTTTGCCACAATTATTATTTGTTAAGAGGCGCAGATGGACGTTTTACGCCGTTGATGTGGGATTTGAATATGTCATTTGGTGGCTTCGGATATGATGGAATTCAAGCCCCTCCACTCAGTATTGAACAACTTCAAACGCTTCAACCGTTGCAACATTTGGACAATCCAAAGCGACCGTTGATTGCCCAAGTGCTTAAAATCCCGATGTATCGAAAAATTTATTTAGCCCACGTCAAGACTATATTAAGTGATTGGTTTACAAATGGAAAATATCTACAAAAAGCCAAAGAACTCGTTCAACTCATTGATAATCAAGTAAATGCAGATAAAAATAAACATTATACGTATGATGAATTCAAACAAAATCTAACAAAGTCAGTCGGCACAGCCAAAGAAAATGTGATTGGCATTGAAGAGCTAATGAAAGCTCGAACCGCTTTTTTAAACAATCATGCGTTGCTACAAAAAGCACAACCTAAAATTGAAACCAAACCGGCCCCCTCAGTATTGGAACAAAAAATGACCATAAAAGTAAAAGTTACGAGTGCAACAAGAGTATGGTTTGTTAACAGAAGCGATAAAAATGGTGTGTTCCGTTACACGCCCATGCTCGACGATGGTTTGCACAATGATGATGCAGCAGGTGACGGCGTTTATGGTGTTGTGGTGGATAAAAAGGCCTATTTACAGTATTTTATCAATGCAGAAAATGAGGAAACAGTCAGCCTCTTGCCTGAACGAGCAGCGTTTGATTTTTTTGAATTTAAGATGTGATTAATTACAGAAAGTATTGGTTTCACACAGAGTTTAGGAGAGAAAAAGAGAGGGATAATTAAGAGAAATATTTTCTCTTTTTTTCTGGTAAACTCTGCATGAAACCAATAATCAATCTGCAATTATCACTTTTCGTAATGATTTATTTTGCGCTTTTTGAACCATGAAAACATACATTCCGTTGCTCAAATTACTCAAATCGAGGGTAAGTATTTTGCTATTTATATTTTCTTTTTTGACCATCAAGCCTATCGAATTTATGACAATCAAAACGCCATCTAACAAGTCTTCATCCACATTAATAGTCGCCGTTTTACTATTCATCGGATTTGGGAAAATGCTAAATTCTCCCTTCTTTTTGTTAAAATCAACGTTTACAACCTTAGAATAGCTCGCTTTTCCATCAAAATCCACCTGTTTTAGGCGATAATAGGTCAAAATACTGAGGGGTCTCTTATCTTCAAAAGTATAGTCCACAATAATATTAGATTCACCATGACCTTTTATTGCGCCAATATTTTCCCACGTTTTTGCATCAACAGAACGTTCGATTTCAAAGCCTTTATTGTTTTTTTCCGAAGCCGTCTGCCAATTGAGTTTAACATTATAATTAAAAGTTTTTGCTTGAAAAAAAGTAAGCTCTACGGGCGTTGGAACATCCGCACAAATTTTCTGAAATGATATATTTAAAGCACCCGAAACACCTGACTTAGGCTCAATCCTCAAAGTTTTAATTGGAGTAATAAGAAAACTAAACTCTACAGTGCCACTGATAGCAGAATTTCCAACAATTTCATTTCCATTTATATTTACTTTATCGGAATTTGCAAAAGTTGGATCTACACTCACATTGTTTACATCTTTTGCAGTGATAATTTGTGCTTCTGATGGGCCTATATTGAAAATTTTAAAACTTTGAGTGGCATTAGATTTTGAGATGGGCGTGCTAAAAACAACTTCCACAATTCCTAAAGCTGATTTAGAAAAACTGGCTACATTTAGACCGTTAATTAGATTCACAAAGGTAGTTGAGCCACCATTGGTAATTGTCACAGTGGCAGATAAATTATTTGTAAAAGGGTAATTCATTAATCCTGAGGAAGCAGACGAACTTGGAATCGGATTCCATTGAGGACTACCACTTTCATCTATACATTGTGCTACTATTTTTATATTAATCGAAAACAATAACATAAATAGTTGAAGAAATATACTTTTTTTCATAGTAAATAGATTGTTAAAAATTGTAAATTCGAGTAAAGCTAAAATTTTATTTTTGAAAATTTATCATTAGAAAGATAATTCTGTTTGGCTACTTAAAAAAAATCCTATCTTTCCGATTCCTACTTTATAATTTAAAAAAGACAATAAAAAATATGAAAGCTCTCGTTTTGGTCGCTAAAGACCAACCTTTGATGTATGAAACCCTTGAAAAACCTCAAAATACTGAGGGGTATGCCGTTGTTGAAATAAAAGCGGCAGCTTTAAATCACCGTGATGTTTGGATAAAAAAAGGGATGTATGGCGGCATCAAATATCCCTCGATTTTGGGCAGTGATGGGGCGGGCGTGTTGGAAGACGGCACGGAAGTCATCATCAATCCGTCATTGGATTGGGGCGATGATGCTCGGGCGCAAGGCAAAGATTTTCGTATTTTGGGCTTGCCCGATGAAGGCACTTTTGCGCAATTTATCAAAATTCCGACCACTAATATTGTCGCTAAACCACCGCATTTAACGTTTGAACAAGCCGCCGCTGTGCCTTTGGCGGGCTTGACGGCGTACCGTGCTTTGTTCACAAAATGTCAACCTTTGGCGGGTGATAAAATTTTGATTTCGGGCATCGGTGGTGGTGTGGCTTTGTTCGCTTTGCAATTTGCGGTGGCGGCAGGTTTTGAGGTTTGGGTAACATCGAGTTCGGTAGAAAAAATTGAAAAAGCAAAGGCATTGGGCGCAAAAGGTGGTTACAATTATAAGGAGGAAGGTTGGGCTAAAAAAGCGACCGCTGAAATGGGTGGTTTTGATGTTATTATAGATGGTGCGGTTGGTGCGGGCTTTGCGGAGTTGGTCAAATCATGTCGCCCTGCCGCACGTATATGCTTTTACGGTGGCACGGCGGGTGCGCTTACGGGCGTGAGTCCACAAATCGTTTTTTACAAACAAATCGTGGTATTGGGTTCGACGATGGGCACGGCGGCAGAGTTTTCGGCTATGATTGATTTTATCAATGCGCATAAAATTGTGCCTGTTATTGATTCGGTTTATGAATTGAAAGATGGCAATGCGGCTTTGCAACGGATGGATGAAGGGGAACAGTTTGGGAAGATTGTTTTGGCGATAGTGTGATGGCCCCCTCAGTATTTTGGATTTAAAATAGAAAATAAATTAAATTTTAATTTTTATAATTAAATTTGTGTAAAAAAAGATGAATCTTAGACCTTCGTTGTTTTGGGATGCGGATGTTAATACCATGAATTTGCAACAACATAAACGGCAAATTATTGAAAGAACTTTAATGCGTGGTCGCATTGAAGAAGTACGAGCTTTATTTGCTTTTTATGGTAAAGAAAGTATTGGCGAAATAACACTTTCTTCTCGTTATCTTGATAAATTAACATTGGCATTGTGTAGTGCTATTTATGAAAAACCAATTACCGATTTTAGATGCTACAAACTCGCACAATCGAACCCACAACATTGGGAATATTGAAGAATCTAATGGCTGAACCGCTTCTTGAACCTTTTTATTTGGTTGGCGGTACTGCATTAGCACTTCAATTAGGGCATCGGCTCTCTATGTTTACACATCATCCTTACGAAAAAGAAAGCCTGTTTGATGTTCTTAGACAAGAACACAATTTGACCATAGAATTGACCAATAATGTCATTACTATTGGTTACATAAATGATGTGAAAATAGATATTGTTAATGTGCGATATGTTCCTCAATTTCCAATGCTGAATGTTGAAGGTGTAAGAATGTTAGACATTAGGGATATTGCTGCAATGAAGCTCAATGCAGTAACCCAACGGGGTAACAAAAAAGATTTTTATGATATGTATTTTTTGTTTAAACAAATACCCTTGTCTGATATGTTAACTGTATTTGAAGAAAAATTTAAGACTCAAAACACTTTTCAAGTCATTAAGAGTCTGACATATTTTACGGATGCGGATGAATTTAGTGACCCAATAGTATTTGATAAAAATCTGACGTGGGCGAATGTGAAAAAATCAATTTCTAAAACAGTTGACAATTTTCTGACGAACTCTTCTGTGTGAGAAATTTAATTAAGCAATCAGTATTTCAAGGCATAAAAGTCGTTACCACGATTTTTATGCCTTTTTTCATACAGTTCTTAAAAAAACAAACACATTTTTCCAAATTTCGTTTGGTGTGATAAAATATTAATACTACCTTTGCGCCGCAAAAATAAAAGTTCTTTGTAATGTGGTTTTATAGTTAGATGAAGGAAAGAAGTAGAGCGTGTAAGAAACTATAAAACGATACGACAAAGCAACTTAATCAATTTGGCTGTTACGCAGTAATATATATCGTGTGCTTTTGGCTTCCACTACGAGCGCACGAGAACAATTTTCAAATTTTATTTAATTTTCTACAATGGCAAAGGAAGTAGATGTTTTCATTAAGCTCCAAGTAAAAGGCGGTCAGGCCAATCCTGCCCCACCAATCGGCCCTGCATTGGGTTCGAAGGGTGTCAACATCATGGAGTTCTGTAAGCGTTTCAATGCCGCTACTCAGGATCAACAAGGTAAAATTTTACCTGTTATCATTTCAGTTTACAAAGACAAATCTTTCGAGTTTGCTATCAAGACCGTTCCTGCTGCTGTTCAGTTGGCAGAATTGGTTAAGATAAACACCACCAAAGGGGCGAAAACCAAATTGGGCGGTTCGGCAGAATCAAATCGTAAGAAAGTTGGTAAAGTGACGTGGGATCAAGTGCGGGTTATCGCAGAGAACAAAATGCCAGATTTGAATTGCTTTACAATTGATTCAGCCATGAAAATGATTGCTGGTTCTGCTCGCAGTTTGGGTTTGGTTGTTGAAGGTGGCACACCACCACAGGCTTAATTATGAGTTATAAGTTATGAGCTATGAGTTATGAATTTCATGAGGAGGCCCCTCAGTATTTTGGGTGTTTTTGAGTGTAATTACTAATAATTAATTGTAAATTTTAATTCTATTCAAGGGAGTTTCTATGTTTATTAATTTTGAAAGGTAAATTAGAATTAGACCCCTCAGTATTTTCGAGGTTTTTAATTCATTATTTATAATTCATCATTTATCATTAGAAACGTTATTACCTAACTTTTAAAATCGTATAAGCAATGGCTGACGACAAAAAAAGACACCACGCCCCACGTTTGAAGGGTGCTGGTAAGAAAAGAAAGGAAGCGGACAAGAAAATTGACCGTGATAAAATCTATTCTTTAGCTGAAGCAATGGCTTTGGTAAAAACCGTGAATTTGACGAAGTTTGATGCTTCGGTTGACATTCATGTACGCTTAGGAATTGACCCTCGTAAGGCGGATCAAGCTCTTAGAGGCACGGTTTCATTACCACACGGAACGGGTAAAACCAAGAAGGTGTTGGTTATGTCAACGGCTGATAGAGAAGGAGAAGCAATGGCGGCAGGTGCAGACTATTTTGGTTTAGAAGAATACATCAAAAAGTTCCAAGACGGTTGGTTAGATGTTGACGTAATTATCGCAACGCCTAACGTAATGGCTCAATTGGGTAAAGTTGCGCGTGTTTTAGGGCCCCGTGGTTTGATGCCGAATCCAAAAACAGGAACGGTAACAGTAAACATTGCGGATGCCGTAAGCGAAGTGAAAAAAGGTAAGATTGCCTTCCGTGTTGACAAAACAGGTATCGTTCATGCAGGCGTTGGTCGGGTGAGTTTCTCATCAGAACAACTTATTGAGAACGCTAACGAGTTAATTCAAACGTTGGTGAAGATGAAACCATCTTCTTCAAAAGGTACTTACATGAAAACCTTGACGATTGCGTCAACAATGTCGCCAGGCATCAAGGTAGATACAAAATCAATTAAGTAAGTCTTAAAAATCTCGATACAACATGACAAGAGATCAAAAAGCGGATGTGTTAGAGGTGTTGAAGGCACAAATGGATGAATTTCCGTTTTTCTACCTTGCAGACCCTACACGCATGAACGCAGGCTTGACTAACAAGCTCCGCAGGAAGTGTTTCGAGAGTGGCATCGAAATGAAAGTTGTAAAAAATAAATTGGCGTTGAAGCTTTTAAAAGCGGCTGACCCAACCAAAAATTACGACGGAATTTTCACGGCATTCAAAGGACAAACGGCAATCATGTTTTCCGCAAACATGAAAGCACCTGCAAAATTAATCGAGGATTTCAGAAAAGAAAACTCTACTGAATTTCCTGGTTTCAAAGGAGCGTACATTGATTCGGCTGTATTCATCGGTGAAGATCAACTTGAGATATTGAAGAAACTCAAATCTCGTGAAGAACTCATTGGCGAAGTTATTGGCTTGCTTCAATCTCCTGCGAAAAACGTTATCAGTGCATTGAAATCGAGCAGCAATACACTTGCTGGTTTGGTTAAAGCATTGGAAGAACGTGCAGCATAATTTGTTATTCGTTATTGGTTATTCGTTATTTTCGTACCACTTCATTTTTTTGAGGGTATTAGTAATTAAAATAACTTAATAATCAATTAACTCAATAACCAACTGACTCAATAACCTAATAATTAATAATTTTTTTTAACTTATTTCGTAAATTTTAAAATTAAAAATACAATGGCTGATATCAAAGCTTTGGCTGAATCATTGGTAAATTTAACAGTTAAGCAAGTCAACGAGTTGGCTGCAATTTTGAAAGACGATTATGGCATTGAGCCAGCTGCTGCTGCTGCTCCTGTTATGATGGCAGGTCCTGCTGCTGCTGAGGCGGTTGCTGAGAAGACGGAATTCGACGTAATTCTTCAATCTGCTGGTGCTAACAAATTGAACGTTGTTAAGGAAGTTAAAAACTTAACAGGTCTTGGTTTGAAAGAAGCTAAGGACTTAGTTGATGGCGCACCTGCTGCAATCAAATCAGGCGTTAGCAAGGAAGAAGCTAACAACATCAAAACTGTTTTGGAAGGTGCTGGCGCACAAGTTGAATTGAAGTAATTTAAGTTTTGATGTCAATATGTAATGTATTGATTTTCAAATACTTATGATAAAAATATGGCTCAATGGTTTAACCCATTGAGCCTATTTTGTTTTTAGGGTAAAAATTGGGCTTAATAGCAATGGTATTTTACTAAAAATGCTAAAAATACTGAGGGGGGCTCTTACAATTAAAATATTCTAAACCCCCATTCGTCTATGTTGAAAGTAAAGAAATTGAGAAAATCAAATCTTTTTCATAAAAAATGTAAAAAATGTTTGGTAGAGTGTGAACCAAAAGGTATCTTCGCACGTTTTTAAAAACATAACATAAAAAGACTTCTTCCTAACCGTTGAATATCAATAAATGACAGAGAAAAAAATGCTTTCGGGTGCTTTGCTGAGTACTCGCATCAGTCCGAAACGCAAATCAATTGGCTTCGCAATTAGCAATAATGCGTAAGCCTATTCCGTTTTATATTCTCTTTTTATGTTACGTAAGTCTTTTTTATGTTAAAAATGTTAATCCAAAAGAAAAAATACTGAGGGGGTAAGAATGTACGGTGTTTGAAGTATGATGTACGAAAAATACTTGCTCTTTCATATAAAACGCTGATTATCAACAATTTAGGAATTTAAAAAACTATATATATGGCAGCAAATAATATTCTGTATCCCGAAAAGAATCGTTTGAATTTTGGGAAAATTCGTCTGACGGACGAGTCACCGGATTTGCTGGAGATTCAGTTGAAGTCATTCCAAGAGTTTTTCCAATTAGAAACGACTCCCGAGAATCGCACAAATGAAGGTCTCTTCAAATGTTTTGCCGAAAATTTTCCAATTACGGATGCTCGCAACATCTTTAATCTTGAATTTTTGGATTACTTCGTTGACCCACCTCGCTATTCAATCGAGGAGTGTATTCACCGTGGTTTGACGTATTCAGTGCCTTTGAAAGCCAAGTTGAGATTGAGCTGTAATGACGAGGAGCATGTGGATTTTGAAACGATTGTGCAGGATGTGTTTTTGGGAAATATTCCTTACATGACACCAAAAGGTACTTTCGTAATCAATGGTGCAGAGCGTGTGATTGTGTCTCAATTGCATCGTTCTCCTGGCGTTTTCTTTGGTCAGTCTTATCACCCGAATGGTACTAAGATTTATTCTGCCCGTGTTATTCCTTTCAAGGGAGCATGGATGGAATTTGCTACGGACATCAACAACGTCATGTATTCTTACATTGACCGTAAGAAAAAATTCCCTGTGACCACATTGTTACGGGCTATTGGTTTTGACTCGGATAAGACCATTTTGGACTTGTTTGGTTTGGCGGAAGAGGTAACAGTGAACGTTGACAACATGAAAAACTGCATCGGACGTAAGTTGGGCGCACGGGTTTTGAGAAGTTGGTCAGAAGATTTCGTTGATGAGGACACAGGTGAGGTTGTAACAATCGAGCGTAACGAAATTATTTTGGAGCGTGATGTTATCTTAGACGAAGACAATACAGAATTGATTGTGGAGAGTGAAGTTGAGACGATTATCTTACAAAAAGAAGACGTTTCAGAAGATTACTCCATTATATATAACACGTTGCAAAAAGACCCGTCTTCTTCTGAAATTGAAGCGGTGAATTATATCTATCGTCAATTGCGTGGCACTGATCCACCAGATGATGAAACGGCTCGTGGTATTATCGACAAGTTGTTCTTCTCTGATAAGCGTTACAACTTGGGTGAAGTAGGTCGTTACAAAATCAATCGCAAGTTGGAAACGAATATTGATATGACCACTTTGGTTTTAACCAAAGATGATATTATCGCTATCGTTCAATACATCGTGCGTTTGATTAATGACCGTGCGGAGATTGATGATATTGACCATTTGGCAAATCGTCGGGTGCGTTCAGTGGGTGAGCAATTGTATGCGCAGTTTGGTGTCGGTTTGGCACGTATGGCACGTACAATTCGTGAGCGTATGAATGTGCGTGACAATGAGGTATTTACACCGATTGATTTGATTAACGCAAGAACTTTATCAAGCGTTATTAACTCTTTCTTCGGTACTTCACAATTGTCTCAATTCTTGGATCAAACGAATCCGTTAAGTGAAATCACGCACAAGCGTCGTATTTCTGCCCTCGGACCCGGTGGTTTGAGTCGTGAGCGTGCGGGCTTCGAGGTTCGTGACGTACATTATTCTCACTATGGTCGTTTGTGTACAATCGAAACGCCAGAAGGGCCGAACATTGGTTTGATTTCTACACTTTGCGTTCACGCAAAGATTAATAAAATGGGTTTCTTGGAAACACCATATCGTAAAATTATTGACGGAAAAGTTTCTACTAAAGTTGAGTATCTATCGGCCGAAGGAGAAGATTACATGAAGGTTGCGCAAGCGAATTCTCCTTTCGATAATGATACGGGTGTTTTTGGTACAACGCAGGTGAAAGGTCGTGAACACGGTGATTTCCCGATGTTGTCACCAGAAGAAACGGATTACATGGACGTTGCACCAAATCAAATTGTGGGTGTGTCCGCTTCAATGATTCCGTTCTTAGAAAATGATGATGCGAACCGTGCTTTGATGGGTTCAAACATGCAACGTCAAGCTGTTCCTTTGTTACGTCCACGTGCGCCGATTGTCGGTACTGGTTTGGAAGGCAAAGCGGCACGTGACTCTCGTATGTTGTTCAACGCAGAGGGTGATGGTATGGTAGAATATGTGGATGCGACGCAAATTGTTATTCGTTATGACCGTACAGAAGAAGACCAATTGGTTTCTTTTGAAGACAATCGTAAAGTATATCATTTGACGAAGTTTTTACGCACAAATCAAGAGACTTGTATCAACTTGAAGCCGATTGTTCGCAAAGGCGATAGAGTTGTGAAAGGTCAAATTTTGTGTGATGGCTATGCGACAGAAAAAGGTGAATTGGCTTTGGGTCAAAACATGAAAGTTGCATTCATGCCGTGGAAAGGCTACAACTTTGAGGATGCGATTGTGATTTCAGAGCGTGTTGTTCAAGAAGATATTTTCACTTCTTTGCACATCGAGCATTTTGAAATGGATGTTCGTGACACGAAGTTGGGTGAAGAAGAATTGACCAACGACATACCAAACGTATCAGAAGAAGCCACCAAAGACCTCGACGAACACGGTATAATCCGTATTGGTGCATGGGTTAAGGAAGGCGATATTTTGATTGGTAAGATTACGCCGAAAGGTGAATCCGACCCAACACCAGAAGAAAAATTGCTTCGTGCAATCTTCGGTGATAAAGCGGGTGACGTTAAAGATGCTTCGATGAAAGCCCCTCCGGGCACAGAAGGTATCATCATTGACAAGCAATTATTTGCTCGTGCAAAGAAGGATAAGGTTCAGAAAACGAAGGAAGAGGAGCAGATTCACCAATTGGAAAGTCAGCACAAGATTGCGTTGAATGAATTAGAAACCATTTTGACGGATAAATTGCAACAGCTTGTAAAAGACAAAACGGCACAAGGTGTTAAGTCAATTTACGGTGAAATGCGTATCCCGAAAGGCACTAAATACAATGCGCAGATTTTGAAAGATATTGATTATTCTGAAATAGATTATCAAAATTGGACAGATGACACGAGCATTAACTCATTGATTTCGAGATTGTTACACAATTATTCAATCAAAGTGAATGAGGAAGTAGGTCGTTTCAAACGTGAGAAATTCAATATTTCAATCGGTGACGAATTACCTGCGGGTGTATTGAAATTAGCGAAAGTTTATTTGGCTAAAAAACGTAAACTCAAAGTAGGTGATAAGTTAGCGGGTCGTCATGGAAACAAGGGTATCGTTTCACGTATAGTACGTGCAGAAGATATGCCTTTCTTGGAAGACGGAACGCCAGTTGATATTGTGTTAAATCCGTTGGGTGTACCTTCACGTATGAACTTGGGTCAAATCTTTGAAACAGTTTTGGGTTGGGCAGGTGAGAAGTTGGGTATTACGTTTGCAACCCCAATTTTTGACGGTGCTAAATTCAGTGAAATTGCGAACAAGTTGGTTGAAGCGGGTTTACCAGAGTTGGGTCAAACATATTTGCAAGACGGTGAAACGGGTGATCGTTTCCACCAAAAAGCAACAGTCGGTATCATCTATATGTTGAAATTGGCGCACATGGTTGATGACAAACTCCACGCACGTTCAATCGGACCATACTCATT
This sequence comes from Saprospiraceae bacterium, assembly GCA_043728105.1. GTDB lineage: Bacteria > Bacteroidota > Bacteroidia > Chitinophagales > Saprospiraceae > JAAFJT01. The sequence continues at coordinate 12,139 of JAYTMW010000257.1, forward strand.
GATTACACAACAACCATTGGGTGGTAAAGCTCAATTCGGTGGTCAGCGTTTTGGTGAGATGGAAGTTTGGGCATTGGAGGCTTATGGTGCATCAAACATTTTGCAAGAGTTGTTGACAATCAAATCGGATGATATTCAAGGTCGTGCGAAGGCTTATGAAGCCATCGTAAAAGGTGATAATTTACCTGAACCTAATATTCCAGAATCATTCAATGTATTGGTTCACGAATTACGTGGTTTGGCATTGGATGTTCAATTTGATTAGAAATACTATAAAATACTGAGGGGGTAGATTTATTTGCCCCCTTAATATCTTTTTTTACTATGAAATATCAATAATATGGAATTTTTATTTTTTGAGGAAATAAAAAAGCTGTATCCTAATGAATGGGTATTGATAGGAAATCCAGAGTTAAGAAATCCTGAAGTTGAGGCTTCAATTGTAAGTCAATTAATAGGTGGTATTGTTGTTTTTCATAGTAAAGATAAAATAGAATTAGCTTACGAAGGTCGAGATTTGAAAAAGAGTTTTGAAAGTATAACTTGTGTATGGACGGGTGGAATACCTAAAAATCGCAAGTTGTGGTTTGGAAATTATTAATATTTGAAATTGAAGTTTATTGATAAATTTTAATAAAAATACTGAGGGGGTATGAATTGTAAAGCCTTTCAATATTTTAAGTTTTTTTAAAGAAAATTTAAACTTAAAGATAAGATGTCTCTTAAAAAAACAAGCGGAAATTTAAAGAGTTCAAGCTCTTTTGAAAGTATAACTATCAGTTTGGCGAGTCCAGATGATATTTTAGAGCGCAGCTATGGTGAGGTGTTAAAGCCAGAAACCATTAACTATCGCTCATACAAGCCAGAGCGTGATGGTTTGTTCTGCGAGCGCATTTTTGGCCCCGTCAAGGACTATGAATGTTATTGTGGAAAATACAAGCGTATCCGTTACAAGGGTATCGTTTGTGACCGTTGTGGTGTTGAAGTTACAGAGAAAAAAGTACGTCGTGAGCGCATGGGACACATTAAGTTGGTTGTTCCCGTGGTGCATATTTGGTTCTTCCGTTCATTGCCGAATAAAATCGGTTACATGCTCGGTTTGAGTTCAAAAAAATTAGAGTCAATTATCTATTACGAAAGATACGTAGTGTGTAACCCAGGCGTGAAAGAAGCGGATGGTGTCAACAAAAACGATCTTTTGACGGAAGAAGAATATCTTGACATGTTGGAGTCTTTACCAAAAGACAACCAAATGAAAGATGATAAAGATTCTGATAAATTCGTAGCGAAAATGGGTGCAGAAGCCGTGTTGGATATGCTCGCTCGCTTGGATTTGGATCAATTGTCGGCTGATTTGCGTTTCATGGCGAACAACGAAGCATCTCAACAACGTAAGTCAGAGGCGTTAAAGCGTTTGCGTGTTGTTGAAGCGTTCCGTGAGTCTCGTGAAGTTAAAGAAAACCGTCCAGAGTGGACTGTTATTCAATATTTACCAGTTGTGCCACCCGAATTGCGCCCGTTAGTGCCTTTGGATGGTGGTCGTTTCGCATCTTCGGATTTGAACGATTTGTATCGTCGTGTGATTATCCGTAACAACCGTTTGAAGCGTTTGTTGGAAATCAAAGCACCAGAGGTAATTTTGCGTAACGAAAAACGTATGTTACAAGAGGCTGTTGACTCATTGTTTGACAACTCTCGTAAATCAAACGCCGTGAAGGCAGAAGGTGGACGTGCTTTGAAATCACTTTCTGATATTTTGAAAGGTAAGCAAGGTCGTTTCCGTCAAAACCTATTGGGTAAACGTGTGGATTATTCAGGTCGTTCTGTAATTGTTGTAGGCCCTACTCAAAAATTACATGAGTGTGGTTTACCAAAGCAAATGGCGGCTGAATTATTCAAACCGTTTGTTATCCGTAAGCTAATTGAGCGTGGTATTGTAAAAACAGTTAAGTCTGCAAAGAAATTAGTAGATAGAAAAGACCCCGTAATTTGGGAAATTCTTGAAAACATTTTGAAAGGACACCCTGTAATGTTAAACCGTGCGCCAACGCTTCACCGTTTATCAATTCAAGCGTTCCAACCTCGTTTGATTGAAGGTAAAGCGATTCAATTGCATCCGCTTGTTTGTGGTGCATTCAACGCCGACTTTGACGGTGACCAGATGGCGGTTCACGTGCCTTTGAGTCACGCAGCGATTTTGGAAGCACAAGTTTTGATGTTGGCAGCGCACAATATTTTGAACCCACAAGACGGTTCTCCTGTGACGTTACCATCACAAGACATGGTTTTGGGTCTTTATTATTTGACAAAAGAACGTAAAAATATACCTGAAAATCCTGTAAAAGGTGAAGGTAGCCGTTTCTATTCTGCCGAAGAAGTGACGATTGCTTACAATGAAAAGAGTGTAGATTTACATGCTATAATTAAGTGTCGTGTACGTACAGAGGAGAATGGTGTAATGGCAATGAGATTGACTGAAACAACTGTTGGTAGAGTTTTATTCAACCAAGCAGTGCCTGCGAAAGTACCTTTTATCAATATTTTATTGACAAAACGTAACTTAAAGGCAGTAATCAGTGATATTATCAAACGTACAAACTTTGCAGTGACGGCTGATTTCTTGGACGCTATTAAGGAGTTGGGTTTTGGCATGGCATTCCGTGCGGGTTTATCCTTCAACTTGGGTGACTTGATTACGCCGACGATCAAGCAAAAAACGTTGGAAGATGCGCAAATTGAAGTTGATGAAGTATGGGATTCTTACAACATGGGTCTTATCACGAACAACGAGCGTTACAACCAAATCATTGACAAGTGGACGTATGCGGATAATAGCGTAACGGATGCTTTAATGAAAGAATTGAAAGAACACAAGCAAGGTTTCAACTCGGTTTACATGATGTTGGATTCGGGTGCACGTGGTTCTAAGCAGCAAATTAAGCAGTTGGCAGGTATGAGGGGTTTGATGGCAAAACCACGTAAGTCAGGTGACTCGGGTGGGGCAATCATTGAAAACCCAATCCTTTCTAACTTCTTGGATGGTTTGTCGGTTTTGGAATATTTCCTTTCTACGCATGGTGCTCGTAAAGGTTTGGCTGATACGGCTTTGAAAACGGCAGATGCTGGTTACTTAACTCGTCGTTTGGTTGACGTTTCACAAGACGTTGTAATTCGTGAAACGGATTGTAATACATTAAGAGGTATCGAAACATCGGCTTTCAAAGAGGGTGATAAGGAGATTGAATCACTTTATACACGTATTAGAGGTCGTTATATATTGCATGATGTGGCACATCCAACAACGGATGCTTTGATTTTGGGTGCAGGTGAATTCATTGATGATGATACGGCAACTAAAATTGAAG
>JAYTMW010000258.1:0-30953 GCA_043728105.1 Saprospiraceae bacterium
ATCCTTTTTAAATAATCCATTATTTCTCAAAAAATTTGTCTTGATTAAAGAAAATATAAAGACCAATTTGGGTATATTATTTTTTGTTTAACGCCTAAATGGATTGATTTAATTTTTGAATGGAAAAATTGAAAATTTTTTTATTCAAAAATTAAATCAATCCGAAAAAAACAACTCTCAAGCACGCCTTTTGTGCGCAGCACAAAACAGTGTGTGTAAAGTGTAGAGCTAATACTATTCTAAAATCAAAACACCATTCGCCATAAATTTCATTTCTTCTTTTGGCTTATTGATTTTTTCAATTTCTTCTTTCGATTTCCCTTCGTCTTGGGCAAAGTGGCGAAGGTCTTCAATGCTTGTCGTTTCTTTGAAAGCATTACCAATCATCACCACTTTTTTACCCGCAATATCTTTAGGCATAAAAAAAGCGTAATCCTTAAACTTCACAAACATAGAAGGTTTGTTCGTTTCGCTTTTAATGTTCATCCAACAACCTTTGGCTTTGCAAACAGCCTCAACCGTTCCCATCACTTTCACGTTGTCCATTTTCTCCGTTTTGCTCAATTTATCAAGCATTTGGTCATACGTGAGGGCATCTTTTGCCGTTACTTTTTCGCCAAAAGTTTTGCCGTTGCCTTTGTTTTTTTGGAAGGCTTCGTAAGCTTCTGATTCAGACACTTCTTTTTTTGCAGAACCGCTTGCTTGCATAGATTTGTTACATCCAACTGCTATCAAAACAGCAAAAATACTGAGGGGGATTAAAATTTTCTTCAACATGGTTTTATTGATTTTAAAATGGATAAAGATTTTTTCTTAATAACCGAATGAAATATATCAACACGAATTAGGCGAATTTTAAATCGAATTTATCTAATTTAGATGTAATGATTTAGATTTTTGTATCTAAATTAGATAAATTCGTTTTATAATTAGTCTTATTCGTGTTAACATATTCTATTCGTTCTGTTTTCTATTTTACAAAAATACGATAAAAAAGGAATTTAGGATTACATAAATCTGAAAAAACATGAAAGCGCATAAAAAAGGCTCAAATACCTGCCTCTGCCGGAAGGCAGGCTGAGGGGGTATTTGAGCCTTTCGTTATGCGTGATTTTTGTGTACAAATCACGAATAACCAATAACAATTTTTACAAAATAGAAGCCGCTTCTTGGCGAATTGCCGATTGTGCTTTCGACAAAGAATCACTCGTTTGCTCACTCAAAATTTTAAAAATTTCAGAAATTAAAGCATCATTATTCGCTTTTGGATCTGCCTTTTCAGCCGCAATATTGATGATTTCAGCCGTGTTGTCACGAGCTATTCGAAGTATATTCCACAAACTTTCACTCACATAAATCTGCTGCGTCACGTTGTGTTCAAACTCTTGTTGGATGCCAATGAGCATCGCCAAACGCAAATCGTTTGCCGTTGCCCCTTCCGTGCGTAAGCGCATAATGAGGTTCGGAATAGCGATACGCTCACACAATAGGAGCATACGCTCGTAGGCTTGCAAGCGCAAAGTCAAAGTATTGCGTTGTTTTTCAACTTGAATTTGCTGCCATTGCAACGAATTGGCTTGTTGTTTTTGCTCACGCCAATATTTTAATAAGAAAAAAGATAGAATACCTGCACCCGTCAAGGTCAGAATTGGGATGACCACGTGGGCAAAAATTTCAGAAAGGTTCATAAATTTATTTTAAAGAATGATTTTGTGAGTTATTGGTTATTAGTTATTGAGTTATTGTAATGAATAACTCAATAACTAATAACCAATAATTCAATTACGATTGCCGTAGTATTTTTTTATTTGTGTAAAAATCCAATAACCGATAACGCCAACGACAATAACGCCAATAATATTTATTAAAGTTCCCATGATACTTGATTTAAAATGGTTGGAAAATAAATGACGAATTTAATTGATTTAACGTATTTAACGAATATCTAATTGCATTTAATTTTAAAAATAGATGATAACAGTTATTTAATTTCAAAACAAAAAAACGAAATGGATTGACTTTTGTTCCAATTCAGCGTCTCTTATTAGGTTCAAAATTTAACATAGCATTAAAAGAATATACCCTAATAATGTAAACTTTTCATAAAAACCGATGTTATTTAGACACTTTTTAGATAGAAACTTTGTTATTAATGTATAAACAGATATTTTTGTAAAAAATTTAATATATCATACAAATATGAGCGCAGCAGTAGCAACCCAACAACCGATTATTTTGACGCAAGGTGCTGTCAATCAATTGAAATCAATCATGAGCGAGCAAGGCATTTCTCCACAATACGGCTTACGAATAGGCGTTAAAGGAGGAGGATGTTCAGGTTTTTCTTATGTATTGGGCTTTGACGAGCAAAAAGAGGTAGATGAGGTATTCGAAATCAGCGGTATGAAAGTTTTAATGGAAAAATCACACGCTATTTACCTCCTCGGCATGGAAATTGATTTCGTAGAGGGACTGAACAACCGTGGATTTTCGTTTTCAAATCCGAATGCGAAAGAATCTTGTGGTTGTGGCACGTCTTTTTCAGCATAAAAAATATGATAATTTACCCCCCATTGAGTCACTACACCTTGATTATTAGTCAAACTGTTACAAACTAATTTCAAAGACTCACATCAAACTTGGTAAGTTTATGTATAAGTATAAAATCTCGTTTCTCGATTTATCGAGAACGGGATTTTTAGTTTGGGGCTACTACAAATCAATCTCCAACAAAACAGGGCAATGGTCAGAATGAACCACATCCATTAACTGATTGCAACTGATTATTTTATCTTTTAAATTATCTGTAACTGATTGATAATCAATGCGCCAACCCAAATTCTTCGCTCTACAATTGAAGCGAGCCGACCACCATGAATACTCCCGTAAGTCAGGATTTTTGAAGCGAAAAGCATCCGTGAAACCACTTTCAAACCACTTTGTCAACCACGCTCGTTCTTCGGGTAGGAAGCCGCTTGATTTTTGATTGCTTTTGGCGTTGTGGATGTCCAACTCGGTGTGTGCAATGTTGTAATCACCAACGATGATGAGTTTTGGGCGTTCTTTTTTGAGATTTTCAATCCAATTATAAAAATCGTCTAAAAACGCATATTTAACCGTCTGCCGTTCATCGCCACTTGTGCCTGACGGGAAATAACAATTAAGCAACGTCCAATCGCCAAAATCAGCTTGGATGATGCGTCCTTCGCCGTCATATAGCGTGTGACCCATGCCCGTGACGACCTTCGTTGGCGCAATTTTCGAGAAAATAGCCACGCCACTATACCCTTTTTTTTCAGCCGAAAACCAATGATGTTTATAGCCCAATTGCTCGAAACCTGCCATGTCAACTTGGTCTTGTTGGGCTTTGGTTTCTTGTATGCACACGATGTCGAAGTTGCCTTTTTCAACAAAATCCAATAGGTTTTTACTAATGGCAGAACGGATGCCGTTGGTGTTGTAGCTGAGTATTTTCATAGATGTTGTCTTGTTTAAAATTGTTGTATTGTTAAATCAGAAATTCCGTATATGAGACATAAAACACGAATTTTACAAATAAAAACACGAATTTTTCTAATTTTTAAATCTAAATTGGTTTAATTCGTTTAAAAATTCATTTTAATTCGTGTTAATATTGTCATATACAGAATTGCTGTTGTTAAATTAGTATTTGACATAAAGGATTGGTTATCAATATTTTACGATAAAAAAAATCAGTAATTTTACCCAAAATACTGAGGGGGCCTCTTACGTCACGCTTATTTTTTAATTCTTTAATTTTTAACCTGTCTTCCGATAGGTAGATTAAAATCACTGCACTTGCTCATGCACAAAAATCGTTTTCCCTTGCTGCGTAAACAGCCAATTTTTTTCCAAACGCAAAGGTTCTTTTCCCGTTACGCCTTCGGGCATTTTTACGACAACCGTTTTTAAAGTCTGTAAATGGAAACGGCTGATTATGTCTTTTTGTCTGTAAAACAATTGATTATCAATGACTTGAAAATAAGAAATATTTTTAATGTCTAACATTTTTACAAATTTGCCGAATCTATCAAACTGATAAACACCCTTAGCGGGAATGTTGACAAAAAGGAAATTGTCCTTAAAAAGCATTTGCGTAGGCGTTGACCCTGCGAAAGGCACAACGGCACTTTCCGACTGTTTCACGTTGCTGCCCGTGCCGCTTATTTTCAACAATTTATTATTGCCCGCATCATACACCCATACGTTGCCGTCGTCGCTCATCGTGACTGCACCTACCCGTATGACGTTCAAATCGTTGAGATTGAATGAACCCAATGAGTTGAGTTCTTTATCCAACAATTGTATGGTTTGAAAATCAGGATAATAGACAAGCAATTTAAACGGATTTGTGGCATCAAAAACACCCAATTTACCCATTTTGATATTCACGAAACGGGCATCAAATGAGCCATCTTCGTTGTATTTCAATAGCTCATTTTTGGATGTCGTGATATAGATATTGTGTAGATTATCGGTGGTAAAAGCCAAACAATCTAAGGCGGCATTTTTCTTGTAGAGCTTCCAATTTTGCCCTAATACTGAGGGGGTGGTTAGAATGAAAAATGAAAAATTAAGAATGAAAAATTTTAGGATTGTGATGTTCATGATTTATATATTATTTTTTAAAATTATTGATTAACATTTATGTAAGCCATTCTATACCATTGTCTAATCGTTCTAACATATTGGTAAATGATGTTCCAATTTCAATAAATGACTCTTTATTAAGGTCTATAAATGGACAAAGTACCACTCTTAAATTTTCGCTATCTAACCATTCAATAGCTATAAACTCACCTCCTCCATTACCACCTATGCCTAATATATTTGGTAAATAATCAAAAATTTGATAGTCTTTGTTCGTCTCAATTAGTTCAGAAGCGTCCAAAAGTCGTAGATATTCACTTCCAATATGTTCTTCAAATCCTACATAGTTTTGAATGAAATTTTTATAGTCATAAGGTAAATCAAATTCTACACTTGCCTCTATTTCATCAATGTTTACAGTTAGATTTACTTTTTTATTAAGGCAGTTATATTTCAAAAGTATTGCTTCAAACGTCTTCATTTTGCAGAATTATAAAATTTAAAAATCCGATTATAAAATCAAGATACAAAACAGAGTCATCGTTTATCTTTCATAATTCATCATTAAATTAAATATTTTTATAAATTTTAACCCCTTGATTTTCAAATACTTGCAACGAAATATCGTTTCCATCAAAAACAGCGTAAGTGTTTGCAAACATCCATTCACCGAGGTTGAGATAACGACTTTTTTCATTTTTTAAACGCCAATCAATAGGCAAATGCCGATGCCCAAAGATAAAATAATCAGCGTTCACTTGCTCAATTTTTTTATTGGCATATTGTACCAACCACTCTTTTTCTTCACCCAAAAATTGCGCTTCTACTGAGGGGTCTTGTGCCTCCCGACTTTTTCTCGAAAATAAACGCATCATAGGCAAACCTACATTCGGATGCACCCGTGCGTAAAGCCACTGACAGGTTTTATTGGCAAATACTTTTTTGATAAATTTATACCCATAATCGCCTGGCCCCAAGCCGTCGCCGTGACCAATATAGAACGTCTTTCCGTCTATTTCACGTATAATCGGTTGGCGATAAATGGGAATGCCCATTTCTTCCTCGAAGTAGCGAAACATCCACATATCGTGGTTTCCTGTAAAAAAATAGATGGGTAAATTACCATCCCGCAACTCCTGCAATTTACCAAAAAGACGATTGAAACCCTTGGGAATCACTGTTTTATACTCAAAGAAATAATCGAATACGTCGCCCACCAAATAAATAGCGGCGGCATCTTGGCTCACAAAATCGAGCCACCGACAAATCTGTTTTTCACGCTCCACGGAGGTCAAGCGAGCATTCACGCCCAAGTGAAAATCGGAAGCGAAGTACGTTTTATGCTTCATTTTTCGTCAATATATCTATCACACTTTTCAGTGCCACGAAAATGGGTTCACGTCCTTCCTTCGTCACAACGCTGTCTTCGTCCTCCACGAGGTTATCCTCCACAAAAGCCAACAAATCCTCTTGGTCGGAGTCATCGAAAAAGACGGTCATGCGGTCACGGAAATTATTGGATTTTACGGTTTCTAAAAGTTCCCAATTGTGTTCCTCGGCATCTTCGAGAGCCAATTTGCTGACGGGTTCCATTTCGCCCCCATCCCGCAAAATGGATTGCCAAATCACGAGCATCAAATAAAGCAAGAGTTCACGCTCTTCTTGGGTCAAAAGATCGAAATCTTCGGAAAAAACATAGCCCATCAAAGCGGGTTGCTCTTTGCCAAATTCTTCAATTTCATGCTCGAAATCAGCCGACTCTAAGGCTTCAACGACGGCATCTATGGTTTTTTCTGATATAAACATAACGAGTTACTTTGTTTTTTTGCAAAGATACGAAGGTATATGAGATTTTGATTTTATCGAAAATTTGAGTAAAATACTGAGGGGTGGTAGGATTTTCCTATTATTTAGAGTTTATCCTACAAACTTTCTAATGATTATCAGATGAACTCTAAATATGTCCATTTTCCCTTAACATGTTAACATATTGCTCACCTGTCATGGGGCAATTGAAGAAATCTTCGGCTTTTTCAGTTTCACTAAACTTCAATTGTTTTTTTATTTCACCCATCAAAAACTGATTATACTCATTTTTACCGTGGCTAAAATAAGTTTTGATGTTCTGTTTTACACCATCAATTACCAAATAATAAAACTGATGATGGTCTTTGGCAGGGTTTAATTGAAAGCCTTTTTTTGTAAGTGCTTTTTTGATGTCTTTCACTTTACGAGGCTTCATTTCACAAGTTTTACCAATGATAAAAGATTGATTTTCAAGGATTTAGCTTCTTTTGAGAGTTTTTTATCGTCCTCTAATGCGTAGTTTTCATATAAGGCATGAAAGCTAAATGCAAAGGCAGTTTCAACTTCTTCACGGGTGTCTGCCCAAACGGTTATATCAAAAAGTTCGTTGCGAATAATGTAATTGTCTTCCTCAAAATCAACGGCACACGCTAATTTTTTGTTTAAAACATAAATTTTGTCTTCAAATTTTATGACATCAGGCTTGAAAGGGTAAATATCAACGTTGGGCGTACCTTCATTGTCCAAAAAGGTGACAAGAACCTTTGTTGGATTCTTGACAGAAACCTTTTCGGTTAATGTTATTTGACCATTTTGATATGTACCACTTACTGAAAGCATTGTTAGTTTGTTTATTGAGAAAAGTTTTTTTACAAAAATAGCTAAAAAATCAACTAAATGTTTGTCTTTGTTTTATTTTTTATACCTTTTTGATAAAAATACTGAGGGCTCCCTTTCCCTACTTTTTCTAATTCTTTTTTATTTCCTCTCGCCAACTGTTTACCATATTTAAGATTTTAAAACCCAAATCATTCCTCTCTCGTGAAAGTTTGTACACGCACAGCTCGAAAAGCAGCGGGTAGCGATGCTAATAAACCGATGAAGATGACGGTGATACCGACCGTCAAAAAATCCATGCTTTTCAAGGCAATGGGGTATCTATCCATGGCAAAACCTGGGGGCAGCGTAATCAATCCGCCTACTGTATAAACGTGTAAACAGTATAAAACAATGGCTATAAAAAAACCAATCAGTAAGCCACCACCACACAACATCAACCCTTCGCTGAGGAAAATATTGCGAATGAGATTGTCTCTTGCGCCCATGCTTTTTAGGGTTGAAATATCTTTTTGTTTCTCCAAAACCATCATCCAAAGCGAGCCGACCATATTGAAAGCGACTAAAAGCATTGTGAGGCAAAGAATGGCGTAACTCATCCATTTTTCCACGTTCATCAGTTTCAAAAAGGCTTCGTCTTGTTGAAAACGGTCTTTAATCTCAAAATCTCCGCCCATGATTTGGCGAATAGCGGCTGTGGTTGCCTTCAAATCAACACCTTCTTTCAGTTTCATTTCCCATGCGCTCACCTCGTTGGGTGCGTCGAGCATGCTACGAACTACTTCAAGATTGGTCAAAACATATTGATTATCAATGTCGGTTTGTATGGCAAAAGCACCTACTGGATAAAGAAATTGGGTGGTAAAAGGTTTTTCTAAAAGGCCTACTTCTCGCCTTTTGGGCATGTAAATACTGAGGGGGGTCAATAAATTGCGTTCATAAACACCCAATTGATTTCGGATGCCTGCGCCCACCACCGCATAGTCGGTTTGAGCATCTGATAGAATATATTTCCCTTCTTGAACCGTTGAATCAATATGATTTATTTTTGCAAAATAGTCGTCAACGCCTTTCAGTGTGCCAAAGGCTTGCGATTTTTCGTATTGAAAAAAAGCGGTTTCTTCTAAGGTTTCGGAAAGGACAGCAACACCCTTTAAATTGCGTAACTGATTGATTTTCAAGGTGTCAGATATGAATGTTTTTCCTTTTATGGGCGTTATTTTCACTTCTGGATTGAAATTGCTCATCATGTTGGAGAGCAGTTTTTCAAAGCCATTGAACACCGAAAGCACCAATATCAGAGCCGCTGCACCCAATGCCAAACCCAAGACAGATATGCTGCTGATGATGTTAATGGCGTTGGTGCTTTTTTTCGCAAAAAGGTAACGCCTTGCTATTTTAAGAGATAAATTCATGTATTGTTGTATTGTTGTATTGCTGGATTGTTGGATTGTTGTATTGCTGTATTGTTAAATTGTTGTATTGCTGGATTGTTGTTTTGCTATCTAACGCAATACAACAATTTAACAATACAGCAATACAACAATACAATCAATATTCTTGCTCGATAAGACCACTATCCAAGATTTGGAAATGGCGCACTTTCGACGCATCTGCATCGTATTCTGCGCCTGATTCCTCTACACCTTCGGCTAAAAAAACACTTAAATCCTCTTTGATGATGGCGGCAATACGCTTCACTCCATTGTCCACAACTTTAGTGCCTGCGATGGCTTTTTTATCAATCATAACGCCTGTTTTTGGGTTATAAGTAGCCAAAACGTAGTCATAAGTAAGCAAAGCGGCTTTCCAATAAACAATTGCAACAAACTCTTTTTTCTCAACTGGCACCTCAAAACAAGCCATATACTCCGTCAATTCGTCATCTATTTCAACGGCTTCGTAGCGTGTGATGTACTCTTGTATCATCTCGGCTTGGAGTGGATCATTTTCTGTTGAAAAATCGTGGTGAGAATCTTCACTGAGCGTAATCGGTAGTTCCACCAAGGGGAATCGTTCTTTGTAATTTTTAAAATTTACAGTCATTCTAATACTAAGTTTTTTTTAAGGAATGATAAAATAATAAAGTATCATTTTTAGTGATGCTTGCAGCTTCATCAAGCCAGAGGCATGAGTGAATTATTTTTTTAGATAAAGCACCATGTTTTAAGGATAATATCGGGAATCTTTGACGCAAAACATTGTGTTTTAGGTAGAAAAAGAATCATCTTAAAATGATACTTTATTGTTTCATCATTCCTAAGGAACAAATGTCCTTCTTTTCTTCAAAAATAAAGAAAAAATAAGAGGAAAAGGTAAAAATACTGAGGGGGTAGTTGAATCTATAATTTGTAAAACGTTTAAATCTGTACCTTTTTATTTGTCCAATGCTTATCTTTGTAAAAAAAATAGAATATGAGCGTTAAGACAATAGCCATCGGTTGCGACCATGCGGGGTTCATTTTGAAAAATCCTATTTTAAATCATTTAAGAGAAAAAGGCTACAATGTTTTAGATTTTGGTACTTTTTCGGATGCCTCTGCGGATTATGCGGATTTTGCGCACCCTACGGCTTCGGCTGTCGAAAATGGCACGGCTGATTTAGGTGTTTTGATTTGTGGCAGTGGCAACGGTATTGCTATAACGGCTAATAAACACCAACAAATTAGATGCGCTTTGTGCTGGTTGCCCGAGATTGCGTCTTTGGCTCGTCAACACAATGACGCTAATATGATTGCTTTGCCCGCCCGTTTTGTTTCATTGGAGTTAGCACTTGAAATGGTGGATGTTTTTATTACTACGGCGTTTGAAGGTGGTCGTCATGCTACTCGTGTGAATAAAATGGCTTGCGTTTGATTTTTAAAAGAGGCCCCTCAGTATTTTACGCATGAAACAGAATTATGTCAATAATCTGTTAAATAATTGATAATCAGCATTTTATATAAAGTTAATGTACTAATTTTAGGTTTGATTTAAATAAAGGTTCAAACAAAACTACGAACAAATTCATGGATAATAAGTCAATTCAGAGGGTAGTCATTTTAGGTGCATTGGCCATTTTTTTAGTCATTGCCACCCAGACGTATTGGGTGGTGAGTACATGGAATTTGAATGAAAACGAATTTAACAGCAAAGTGACAATAGCCTTGCAAAATACGGCACGACAATTATCGGTAGCTGATGCCAGTGTTTTACCGACTCAAAACTTGATTAAGCGTCTGTATTCAAATACTTACGCCGTCAACATGAACATGCAAATCAATGCGTCTAATCTTGATCATTTTTTGAGGGAAAATATTGAACTTATAAATGAAGATTATGCTTATGCCATATATGATTGTCACGATGAGAAAATGATGTATGGAAAATATGTGACTTTTGCGCCCAATGCGGACACCTCGAATGTGAAAAAAGATTTTCCGATACTTGATGATGCGACTTATTTTTTTGTTGTGCGTTTTCCAAAACAAACGTCAAGTATTTTGGGTACGATGACTTTGACTATTATTTTTACCGTGATTTCATTGTTGACTGTTTTGTTTTTTATTACATCGTTGATTATTATTTTAAGGCAAAAACGTCTTTCGGAATTGCAAAAGGATTTTATCAACAACATGACGCATGAATTTAAAACGCCTATTTCGACCATCAAAGTGGCGGCTGACGTTTTTTTAAGCCATCCCGCTATCCAACATGACAATCGTTTGGCCAGATATGCTCAAATCGTAAAGGAACAAAACAATCGTTTGAATACTCAAGTGGAGAAAGTTTTGCAACTCACCCGCATTGACCGAAAGACTTTGGATTTGAACGTAGAAATCATTAATTTACACGAGCTTTTAGAAACCATTGTGCCGAGTATTCAAGTGAAAGTGGAAGGGCAAAACGGAACTTTGGATCAAATGCTCCATGCCAAACAACCTTATATCAAAGCGGATACCTTGCATTTGACAAATATTACGCACAATCTTCTGGATAATGCCATCAAATATTGTAAAGATGGCAAGCCCGAAGTCTTTGTTTCTACCGAAGATGATGGAAAAAACGTAAGACTTATTATAGCCGATAGAGGCATTGGCATTGATAAAGAACACCATAAAAAGGTTTTTCAACGTTTCTATCGTGTTTCAACGGGTGATGTCCACAACGTAAAAGGCTTTGGTTTGGGTCTTTTTTATGTAAAAAACATAGTTCAAGCTCACGGTTGGTCAATCACTTTAGATTCCGAAACTGAGCGTGGAACGACCATTTGCATAGATATTCCACGGGTTGTAGATACCACAACCACAATGCCAAGTGTGCCAAAAGCGGTATTTGAATCTAATTAACATTGCAAAATAAACGTATATTATCAAGAAATATCCCTTCTCGAAATGTAAATACTGAGGGGTATCGCTTGACAACTCATTGAAAATCAACCATTTTTGCACATCTCAAATGAAGAGGTACTAACTTTTTACAAAAACAACTTTTAATCGAATCCTATGAAGGCTCACTTGCTCTATGTAGAAGATGATGAAAGCCTTAGCTTCGTCACCCGTGATAATCTTGAATTACAAGGCTACAGAATAACCTACTGTGAGAACGGTAAAGATGCCATGCAAGTCGTCAAACAAGACGATTTTGACCTTTGCATTCTTGATGTTATGTTGCCTGACGTAGATGGTTTTACCATTGCGGAGGAAATACGTAAATTCAACACCCAAGTACCAATCCTTTTTCTGACGGCAAAATCCATGAAAGAAGACCGTATAAAAGGGCTAAGGCTTGGGGCGGATGATTACATGACCAAACCCTTTAGCATTGAAGAGTTAATTCTCAAAATTGAGATTTTTCTCCGCCGTTCTAAAATAGCAAGCCCTTCTGTGCCTACTTACATGACCGTTGGGAATTATCTTTTAGACCATAAAAATCTGTCTCTCAAATTTGCGGATCAAGCCAAAAATTTGACTCAAAAAGAGGCTGATTTACTCAAAATGTTTATAGAAAACAAAAACGAAGTCATTAAAAGGTCTTATATTTTGGAAACACTCTGGGGTGAAGATGATTATTTCTTAGGACGCAGCCTCGATGTTTTTATCTCTCGTTTGCGCAAATATTTGAGCCAAGACCCTCGCATCAAAATTGAAAATATTCATAGCGTTGGCTTTAAAATGAAAGTTGAAAATTAGTGGATAGTTCATAGTTTGACAAAACAATAGGCAATAGGCGGTTTCGCTTGTTGCCTATTGTTTTTTACTCGTTACTAAAAAAAAATGGTAGATACTCAGTCAGACATGAATTACAAAACTTGATAGGCCCCTCAGTATTTTTGGTTCTATTTTGATTTGTATTGGTAATATCAGTCTTTTACCCACATGAAATAGAATAGAACCGTATTTTTGTTGTTTCAATATTTTTTTCACGAGAAATTTTTTTTAACATTTTTTGTTGAAATAAAAAATATACTCTAAGGCATTGATTTTCAATTAATTATAAACTAAATCACAAAATAGTTGTACTTGAATTTTGTTTTTTAAATCAACAAAACTATCTTTGTTTTTTATGTTTAAAACAAATTATTTTGAGTCTGATAAAAAAAATATATGCTTGCACAACCTGTGGAACGACCTCTCCAAAATGGATGGGTAAATGCACGGGCTGCGGTGAATGGAACACGTGCGTAGAGGAAGTTATCCAAAAAGAATCGAAGCGAGAAGAACGCCAAAAAATTTGGAAAGGCGCAAAACAAGAAGACCCAAAACCGACACCCCTCAGTATGGTGAAGACGGGAACGACTCAAAGGCTCGTCACGCCCGACGAGGAGCTGAATCGAGTGTTAGGCGGTGGCATCGTGCCCGGTTCGTTGGTGTTGATTGGTGGGCAGCCCGGCATCGGGAAATCTACTTTGATGCTGCAATTGACCTTGGGTGTGCCTGTGCGGGTCATGTATGTGAGCGGGGAGGAGAGCGAGGAACAGATAAAAATGCGGGCCGACCGAGTGGCTGAAAAACATTCAGATTGTTATATTTTGACGGAAACAAATACCTCTAAAATATTCCAACACGCTCAAAACATCGAGCCTGATTTGATTATTATTGACTCCATTCAGACGCTTGCCGCTACTCACATTGACTCTACGCCCGGGAGCATCTCACAGGTGCGAGAGACGGCGGGAGAGTTACAACGCTTTGCGAAGGAGACTAATATTCCGATTTTTATCATCGGGCATATCACCAAAGAAGGCAGTATTGCGGGCCCAAAACTCTTGGAACACATTGTGGATGTCGTTTTGCAGTTTGAAGGCGATCAAAATTATACGTATCGGATACTCCGCACCTTGAAAAATCGCTTTGGTTCGACGGACGAAATGGGTATTTATGAAATGCAATCATCGGGTTTGCGCCAAGTTTCTAACCCTTCAGAGTTGCTTTTGTCTCAAAAAGATGAAGATTTGAGTGGTTCGGCAATTTGTTCCACTATCGAAGGTCAGCGTCCAATCTTGATTGAAGCGCAAGCTTTGGTCAGTAGGGCAGTTTACGGAACACCTCAACGCTCGGCCACGGGTTTTGATTTGCGTCGTTTAAGTATGTTGTTAGCTGTGCTCGAAAAACGGTGCGGTTTTCCGTTTGCCATGAATGATGTTTTCCTCAATATTGCGGGCGGCATTCGAGTGGATGACCCTGCGATTGACTTAGCCATCATAGCGGCTTTGATTTCTTCGTTGGAAGATATTTCTCTTCCACACAATACATGCTTTGCGGGCGAGGTCGGTTTGTCGGGTGAAATTAGAGCAGTAGCAAGGGTTGAGCAACGGATTCAAGAAGCAGCTCGCTTGGGTTTCAAAGAGATTTTTATTTCAAAATACAACATCAAAGGTTTGGATGATAGCAAATTTTCTATCAGAGTGAGAACGGTGGGGAAGGTGGAGGATTTGTACGATGCGCTTTTCAAGTAAAGCGTATTGCGTAACTCGTATTGCGTAACTCGTATTGCGTTGCGTATAAAATATTGTATATTAAACAGCAATACGCCTTACTTATGACGCAATACGCACATCGCAATACGATTTACGCAATACGCACATCGCTATAAAAAATAAAAGCCGATACTATCAAGTATCGGCTTTCACGTTAGGCGCAATTAAGAAGACTAATCACGACTCCAACGGTTGTTTCCACCACCATTGTCATCACGACGAGGTCTATCAGAAGAACGACGATCGTTGTTATAACCACCGCCGCCACCGCCGCCGCCTCTATTGAAGCCACCGCCGCCACCGCCACTGCGGTTTTCGCGTGGTTCAGCTTGTTTAACTACAATAGTGCTGCCGTCAAGGTCAGTACCGTCTAAGGAAGCAATAGCAGCTTGTCCTTCGCTATCGTCCGCCATTTCAACAAAAGCGAATCCTTTAGAACGACCTGTCTCGCGATCCATAATAACGTTTGCAGCTTCGACTTCGCCGAAGCGCTCAAAAACTTCTCTCAAGCCCTCGCTACGAGTGCTGAAATTGAGCTTTGCAACAAAAATATTCATTGAAAAAAATTGAAAAAATGAAAAAATATGAAAGAGAAAAAAAATGCAATGGATAAAGAATGAACCGATAATAAACTACATCATTTATAAGATTCTTTTTACGACTAAAATATTTTATTTTTAAAGCCATATAGCTTGATATTTCTTGAAAAATAAAATTCTTTACTCAAAAAAATAATTCTCCTAAATGATGTACTTTATTATCGGTTCATTCCTTAAATGAATTATGGAATGAAGCGGTAAAACGAAATGAAACTCTTTAAAAGAGAGAACTCGCAGAACAAACGATTCAGTCATTAATTAATCATTTAATACAAAGATAGTAACCAAATATTAAAATTACAACTTTACCACGCTTTTTTGTTCAAATAGTTTCTAATTTTGCCCCAACCTCGTTATGAGACATAGTGACTTTATGTTATTTATAAAAAATTAATTTTCAGCTTTTTATGAAATTCCTTACACCTTTTCTATTCATTTTGATATTCATTGTAGCTTGCAAGCGACCAACTCAGCAACTCAATAGCTTGGTGGGCGAGAACCCCCTCAGTATTAATGACTCTTTGATGCGCAAAAGCCCTGACGAACGGTATGGTTTTTTGTTCGATACCGTTCAACGAAGTAGCATTTTCACGGATTCAAAAACCTTCGTGGATTGCACACCCAAATCCACCACGGATAGCATCATGGCGGCTTTCAAAACAGAACGAATTCAGCCCAACTTTGACCTCAAAGCCTTCGTAGAAAAGTGGTTTATTATTCCTGCTGACACCGTGAGTGATTACAAAAGTGATATGTCGAAATCGGCAGAAGAGCATATTTCGGAGTTGTGGACAGTTCTTTCTCGCAAAGCTGACTCGGCAGATTACGGAACAAAGTTGCCGTTGCCGTTGCCTTATATTGTCCCAGGAGGTCGTTTTAGAGAGATTTATTATTGGGATTCTTATTTCACAATGTTGGGTTTGCAAGCGGATGGACGAGTGGATTTGATTGAAAACATGATTGGCAATTTCGCACATCTTATTGATACAGAAGGATTTATACCTAACGGAAATCGCTCATATTATCTTTCACGCTCACAGCCGCCTTTCTTCGCCTGCATGATTCAACTTTTGGCAGAAATAAAAGGAGATGATGTTTATATAAAATATTTACCTCAATTAGAAAAAGAATATAAATTTTGGATGACGGGCAAACAGGAAGAACCCGATAATTCGCCATCTTCTAAGCGTCGTGTGGTTCACATAGATGGCAACACCCTCAATCGGTATCATGATGATAAAGATACTCCTCGCCCAGAAGGTTATCGTGAAGATATTGAAACAGCAAAAAAGAGTAATTTAGGTGAGACTGCGGCTTATCGTCACTTGCGTTCAGGCGCAGAGTCAGGTTGGGATTTTTCGAGCCGATGGTTTTCGGATGGTAAGGACATTGCCACCATTCACACCACTGATATTGTGCCTATTGACCTTAATTCTTTGCTTTATAACCTCGAATGTGTGTTGGTGAAAGCCAATATTTTAGCAAAAAAAATTGATGATGCAGCAAAATTGGAAAAGATAGCCTCTAAGCGTCGTGAGGCGTTGATGCGCTATTGTTGGAGCATGGAAAAAGGTATGTTCTTTGATTTTGATTTTCAACAATATAGGCGTTGCGAAGTCATGTCGCTCGCTACCGTTTATCCTTTATATTTCAGAATGGTTACGAAACGGGAAGCTGATAAAGTGGCTGATGCCATCGAGAAAAATTTCCTACGATCAGGCGGCGTTGTCACCACGCCCAACAACACTGGGCAACAGTGGGATGCGCCCAACGGCTGGGCGCCGCTTCAATGGATGACCATCCAAGGTTTGCGCAATTACGGGCATGATCGTCTTGCGAATGACATCAAAAAACGTTGGGTTGACCTAAACGTAAAGGTTTATAGATCAACAGGCAAGATGCTTGAAAAGTATAATGTCGAAGATCTTTCGCTCTCAACGGGTGGCGGCGAATATCCCGTACAAGATGGCTTTGGATGGACCAATGGCGTTTTACTGAAATTGCTTAAAGAAAAGTAAAAAGTGGTTTGATGTTTGAAAGGGTTTAACTAAAAAAAGCATGTCAATTTTATAGAAAATACTGAGGGGGTGTGTAAATATTCATAAAGTATTGATAATCAAAGGTTTAAACTCATAATTACTCATCAATCGTGTTAAAGAAATGAAGAAAATTGTACTCTTAACCATTATTTTATGTCAAATTAAAATCGCTTTTTCTCAAACAGGCAATGGCTGTTCCGCTCCCGTAACGATAAATGCAGGAACATTCAAAGTGGATACCATGTTTAAAGGCGCAAATACTTTTACGGATGCAAGTGCCTCAAAATGGTACAAATATACGCCCGCTCAAGATGGTTTGATGACGATTTCAAGCTGCGGAGGTGGCTCCGATTCACGTCTGTTTGTCTATACAGGCGTATGCACAGCCCTATCTCTTTTTGCTTATAATGAAGATTTTTGTGCCCTTGATGTCACGGGTGATGAACTCGCAGCGAGTGTTTCAAAATTTGTGAAAAGTGGTCAAACCTATTTTATAGAGTGGGATAATAAGTGGGATGCGGTCAAATTCAACTTTACGCTTTCTTTAACAACCAATTATGTGGCACGTGAAATCCAAACTTGTGCAACGGCAAAAGCCATTACATCAGGCACAATTAAAGTGGATTCACTTTTTGGTTTTGCCACAAGGGGAGATGCCTCTCGTGCCAATTGGTATAAATACACGCCCACTAAAAATGGTACAATTTCTATCGGCTCGTGTGGTGTAGATGTGGATACCCGCTTATGGATTTACAAAGGAATATGTGGTGGTTTAACTAAAGTGGCAGACAGCGATGACGATTGCGCAAGTGTAGGCGTAGATTCTTTTGCAGCGGCAGTTAATGATCTGGCGGTGACATCAGGCACGACCTATTATTTTGAGTGGGATGATGTGGCGGAGAATTCACCTTTCATCTTCGATTTTTTCTTCGATGCCGTCACAAGCGTAGATGACAAAAGGCTTTCAAGTCAAATTCAAATAGCACCCAATCCTGCGTCTGATTTTATGGATATTAATTTTAATTTGGATGAAAACAAGAATTTAAATATTCAACTTTTAAACACCGTCGGTCAAGTTGTTTTCAATCAAAAATACGCTCAAATACTGAGGGGGTCAGAAAAAATTGATGTAACTCATTTACAATCAGGACTTTACATAGTACAAATTTCTGATGGTGCGAAACAGACTTATAAAAAAATAGTCATAAACCATTAAAAAATAAGAAACTGTTCTAACATTTTACCCTACATTTAAGCCGTTGTTTTCTAAGCGAAACAACGGCTTTCTTTTTACCTTATCAAACTAAAAATTTATGTACACCCATTCTACTGAACCTTTTGGTTCTTTTGAAAAACATACGATTGCCAATGAATCAGGCGATGCTTTTATGGTTGTTCCTGCCTTTGGCGCAAATCTTTTAGACCTACAATTTAGTGGAATTTCTGTCATCGAAGGGTTTAAAACACCTGAAGAACTGGTCGAAATTGCATGGGGGAAAAGTATTATTTTATTCCCTTTTCCAAATCGCTTGCGTGATGGGCGATACGTACACGAGGGTAAAACATATCAATTTCCCATCAACAATGCCGACACTGGTAATGCCATTCATGGGTTTAGCAACAATGTAAAAATGGAGGTAACAAACGTCGAAACTACTGAAAATGAAGGCAAACTAACCTGCTCATACACGCATGATGGCTCGCACGAAGGCTACCCTTTTCGTTTCGCCTTCAATATTGCCTTTATACTGAGGGGGGCTAATTTAGATGTTGAAATGGCCCTCACCAATGAAGATTCGACGACCATACCTGTTGGTTTGGGTTGGCATCCTTATTTTCGTTTATCCGAAAAATTGGATGATACTTTTTTGCAAATGCCTGATTGTCAATTAGTTGAGATAGATGAACGCATGATTCCGACGGGTGAAAAATCCGATTTTATGGATTTTCAAACAACGACCCAGATTCGAGACGGTTTTCTTGATAATGGTTTTTACATCAAAAATCAAACGCAAAATGCAGAAGTCATTTTGTCTTCAAACGTAGGTAAACTCACCTGTTGGCAGGAAACGGGCGCAGGCAAGTGGAATTTTGTACAAGTCTTCACGCCGCCTCACCGAATGAGCATTGCTGTTGAGCCAATGACTTGCAATGTGGATGCTTTTAACAACAAAGATGGATTGACAATTCTGAAGCCCAATGAAACCTTGCAGGGTCGTTTCGGGGTTAGGTTTGAAAAGATAGGGTAAGGGATGAAGTAAAAAATAACCTACCCATCTTAATAATTCTATTCCCTTTACTCGGCGTTGAATTCCTCTTAAATAATCTATTATTTCTCAAAAAATTCGTCTTGATTAAAGAAAATATAATCATCAATATGGGTACGTTATTTTTTACTTCATCCCTAACTCAAATTGCTCTTAAAACGTCAAAAATACTGAGGGGTCTCGTTTGCTCTAATCTTGGTGCTTCATAAAAGCCTCACACGCCTCGTCGAGCATTTGATATACCAATTCAAAACGCCCATCGTAGTAGGGGTCTGGTACATTTTGATTGGTTTCGGGTTTAGCAAAATTCATAATCATAGCCACCTTTGAACGTTGTTTTTCGTTGATTGCGTAGTTCAAAATATCTCTGTAATTATCCTCGTCCATCGCCAAAAGCCAATCAAATTCGTCCAAATCCGCAGCGTTTATTTTTCGAGCCCGTTGATTGGTGAGGTCTATGTTATATTTATTGGCAACCGCAATGCTTCTTCTATCGGGCAAGTCACCAGCGTGCCAACCACCAATGCCCGCAGAGTCAATTTCCCAATCCAATCCTGCTTGTTTTATCTTATTTCTCAAGATGCCTTCTGCCAAAGGCGAGCGACAAATATTGCCGAGACAGACCATTAATATTTTCATTAAATCTAAATTTTTACTTGTTTTATTTTTATCTAATTAAAGTTTTCAAGAAACATAATACGTAAAATATTATGTATAAAATATTAATAATCAACGTTTTATTCAAATTTTTGCACCCTATGTGACTTGTTTGTTGTAAAAAAAATAAGTAGTAAAATGAAGTTTGTTTAGATTCTATCTGGCATAGTTCCCATTAGATGTATTACTCACTGTTTTGTGCTGCGCACAAAAGGCGTACTAAAAAAAGGACTAAATGGTTTGAACTAATTTTTCCCAATAGAAATTTTGGAAAAATTTCTATTTGAAAAAATTAGTTCAAACCGAAAGAAAACTTTCATGCACGCCTTTTGGGCGCAGCACAAAACAGTGAGTAAATACATTAAATGGAAACAACAACCATTCTACTACTATTACTCAACATTGTTCGCTTTGCCCCAAAACAAAACAGAATAGAGCCATATTTTTAAATAATTTTTGTAAATTTAAACACCAAATTAATAAAAAATCACACTTAAATGCCACTTTTGCAAGGCTAAGCTATTCAATTCTTAGATTATTTCATTATTTTGTCCCATAATCTATTGATAGAAACTAATTTTGCGTTAATTTAGATTCTAATTTTATTTTGTAAACCGCATGGGAAATATATGGCTCAATAATATCATGAAATATGTGTTGTATAAAAGAATGCGTCGTGTACGCTACTTTTCGCAACATCCTCATGAGGTGCAAGATGCCTTGTTGAGTCAGTTTATTGACACCAACCGACATACTCAATGGGGGAAAATTCATGATT
This sequence comes from Saprospiraceae bacterium, assembly GCA_043728105.1. GTDB lineage: Bacteria > Bacteroidota > Bacteroidia > Chitinophagales > Saprospiraceae > JAAFJT01. The sequence continues at coordinate 20,553 of JAYTMW010000258.1, forward strand.
TTAGGCACATCAAAAATAGCTCTGATTTTGCGCACAATGTTCCGATTCAAGATTATGAATCCTTAAAGCCCTACATCACTCGCATGATGTATGGTGAGCGTGATGTCTTGTGGACGGGGCAAGTAAAGTGGTACTCCAAATCAAGCGGAACAACCAACGACAAAAGCAAATTCATACCTGTTACGATTCAAAATCTCAAAACCTGTCATTTGAAAGGGGCGTGGGATTCCTCCGCTTTAATTTATAAGGAACGACCTCAATCTCAAAATTTTGCGGGCAAAATGCTAATAATGGGTGGCACTTACGAGTCGTTTGAGCCTTACCCTCAAACCCGATTTGGGGATGTCTCTGCCATCATGATTAACCACTTGCCCTCAGTAGGTGAGTTTATTTATGCCCCAAGTTTGGATATAGCCATGATGCCTAATTTTGAGGAAAAAATAGAACGCATGGCGCATGCTCTCATCAAAGAAGATATGCGGAGCATTGGCGGCGTTCCTACTTGGATGGTGGTTTTGCTCAGACGCATCTTAGAATTGACGGGCAAAGACAATATTTTAGACGTTTGGCCAAATCTTGACTTATACCTTCATGGCGGCGTAAGTTTTGCACCGTATAGAGATACATTTAAGCAATTGATACCCAAAGATGACTTCAACTATTGGGAAATTTATAATGCCTCAGAAGGCTTTTTTGCTACTCAATATAATTATAAAGGTGACGACATGTTGTTACTTTTGAACAATGGCATCTATTACGAATTTTTACCAGAGTGCGAATGGTATTCTAAAAACCCAATTGCCATATCGCTCAAAGACGTGGAAATTGGAAAAAATTATGCCCCTGTCATTACTACCAATTCTGGATTGTGGCGATATATCTTGGGTGATACTGTGATGTTTACGTCTATAATGCCTTATAAAATAAAAGTGACGGGTCGAACCAAGCAATTTGTCAATGCCTTTGGTGAAGAAGTGATGGTTTCCAACACCGATAAAGCTTTGGCGGACACTTGTGAGCGAATGAATGTACAAGTGTCTGAATATACGGTTGCGCCTATTTATTTCAACGAAAATGGTAGCAAAGGCGGGCATGAATGGGTCATAGAATTTGAAAGAGAACCACCTGACATGGAAGCATTTAACAATCTTTTGGATTCCAATTTGCAAAGAATCAACTCCGATTATGAAGCAAAAAGGTTCAAAGATATGGCTATGAACCGGCTCTTGCTCCGCTCCGTGCCACGTGGCACATTTCATAGTTGGCTAAAAGCTAAGGGGAAATATGGCGGGCAACACAAAGTGCCACGCTTAGCCAATAATCGTCAATATGTGGAAGAAATTATTCATTTCATGGGTAGTAAAGTGTGACGAGTGGTTGAAAAGAATCCACACTTTTGGGCTCTATTCTGTTGCTCAAGTTACTCATTAATTACCAGCACTTATTATGTCAATCCAAAAAATATCAGATTTCAGCACCCGTGCCCTTTCATTTAGAGAAAGTTTTTTTCCACCGCTGCTTTTCATATTGCTGCTGTGGTTAATACATTTTTTTCAAGAATGGAGAAATTTTGATTTAGGCTATTGGGGCATCTATCCTCGTGAATCAATCGGACTCAGGGGTATCATTTTTGCCCCACTCCTTCATGGCGATTGGGGTCATTTGGCATCCAATAGTGTTCCCTTTTTGGTTTTGGCCACGATGGTTGTTTATTTTTATCCGAGGGTAGCCATGAAAGTTTTTATTATTCTGTATTTGGTTACTGGTTTTGCTGTGTGGCTGTTTGCAAGGGCGGGTGTATCTCACATTGGGTTAAGCTATGTGGTTTATGGTTTGGTTTCATTCGTTTTTTTTACGGGCATATTTAGGCGAAGCGTCAGAAGCATCATTTTAGCCTTGATAGTTACCATTTTGTATAGTGGCATGATTACGGGAATCCTCCCTACCAACGCTGTTTTGCAACGCAATATCAGTTGGGAAAGCCATCTTTTGGGTGCCATCCTTGGATTGTTTTTAGCTTATTTTTATAAAGAAGAAATTGAAGAGGATGAAGCAGAACCTTCAATAGCGGAAGAAGAAAAACGTTATTATTTTCAAAGAAATATTTTTGAAAAAACAAAGGAAGAAAGATGGCAAGAAGCGGAAGAAGAAAAACGCCGAATAGCATTGGAAAGACGTTTATGGGAAGAGCAAGAACGCCAACGCCGTTTCCCGCCCTCCGACGGCTGGACTTCTGATTCAACAATGTAAACAACAAATTTTACAATATAAGTATGAAATTATTAATATGTAACTGTCTCATAATCATTACATTAAACTCGTTTTTTCTTTTTTCGTGTGGAAAAAAAATAGCTTTTACAGCGGCAAACGACATACCCGAAGTCATCATAAAACCTTTTCCAAAAACAAGCATTTCAAAGGATTCTTTCCCTTTTTCATGGTTTGGCACATGGGAAGGAAAGCTGGATATTTACAACTCGAAAGGCTTGAGCCAATCTATTCCCATGTCCCTCGAATTGGGCGCAACGGATACTGTAGGATACTACAAATGGCACATCATTTATGGGGCAGATAGAACAAAAGGATTGCGTCCTTATTATCTCAAAACGATTGATGCCACCAAAGGGCAATACTTAAACGACGAAATGAATTCTATCAAAATGGAAGCATATCTTTTGGGTGGAAAATTATTTTCAACTTTCAGCGTTGAAGGAAATCTACTGACTTCGATGCAAGAAAAAGTGGGCGACACCATGATTTGGGAAATTGTTTTTGGGAAAGAAAAAGAAGTAAGCATCACGGGCAATCAAGTGGTGAAAGGCGACACTATTTCTGCCGTCAAAACAATGCCTGTCGTTATCAGTCAACGAGCTGTTTTGAAGAAGAAAAAATCATAATCATTTGATAGTCAACATTTTATTCATTAAAAATGATTTTAACACTTGTAATATTTCTATCAAGTTTCTCTCTTTTAGAAACCTCAAAAGTGGATTGGACAACGCCCACAAGCCACGATTTTGGCGAAATACTGAGGGGGTCAGCTCAGACCCATATTTTTGAATTTAAAAACTTGACAGACAAACCTTTGACCATTGATAACGTAAGAACCGATTGTGGTTGCACGGCCTCCGATTGGGAAGAAGAACCCGTAAAACCCAACGCTCAAGGCAAAATCACCGTAATATTTGATGCCACTAAATCTGGCTATTTTCAAAAGAAAATTACGGTTTGGATTAGAGGGCAAAAGCAAGCCGAGAAACTGTCTATTGAGGGTGAAGTTTTGTAATCACCCCCCTCAGTATTTTTAAGTTTTAAAGGATAAAAGATTGAAATTAAAGACTTTATATAGTTTTATTTTCATTCATACAAATGAAAAAAGCGGTTCAAGCATCACACTTGAACCGCTTTGTTTATTAAATTTAAACAGAAAAATTTAGAATTAAGTTGTTGAATAAAAATAAACGATTATTAGAAACTTATTAATTCATTGATTCTGAACGACTTCGATATTCACTTATCATCCTATCAGCAATTCCGTATATGACCAAATAGAACCACAGATTTAACTGATTATACTGATTTTCAGTGATTTTTAAGAAAAAAGGTGTAAGAAAATCAGTCATAATCTGTTAAATCTGTGGCATCTGTGGTTCTATTTGGTCATATACGGAATTGCTGTCATCCTATTTATTTCTGAAAATTCTTTTGATTCTGATAAAAACTAAGCCACCGTCAACGCACCATAAAGCGGAAAATGCTCCATGTGCGCATTTATGTCCTCCCGAACAGTAGCTATAACGGATTCATTATCAATGTTTTCGATAATCATATCAATCCATTTTACGACTTGCAAACAATCATCTTCTTTGAAACCACGAGTTGTAACGGCAGGGCTACCTACCCGAATGCCCGATGTAATCATTGGCGATTGGGTGTCGAAAGGAACAGCATTTTTGTTGAGCGTAATGTCCGCCAATTCGAGGGTTTCTTGAACTTGTTTGCCCGTTACATTTTTGTTGCGCAAGTCAATCAACATCAAGTGATTTTCAGTGCCGCCCGAAATAATATTGTAACCTCTTGCTACAAAAGCGTTCGCCATCACTTGTGCATTTTTGATAACTTGACGACCATAAGCCTTAAACTCAGGTTGCAAACACTCATGAAAAGCAATCGCTTTTGCCGCTATCACATGCTCCAAAGGCCCACCTTGCATGCCAGGGAACACACCTGAATCCAAGATGCTCGACATTTTTATAATCGTTCCTTTGGCAGTTGTTTTGCCAAAAGGGTTTTCAAAATTTTTACCCATCATAATAATGCCGCCACGAGGGCCCCTCAGTGTTTTATGCGTTGTAGAGGTTACAATATGCGCATAATTCATCGGCGAATTGAGCAAACCCGCTGCAATTAAGCCCGCAGGATGCGCAATGTCTGCCAAAAGCAAAGCACCCACTTTGTCGGCTATTTCACGGAAACGCTTGTAATCCCAATCACGAGCGTAGGCAGAAGCACCACAAATGATGAGTTTTGGTTGCTCTTTCAAAGCGGTTGCTTCCACTTTGTCCATATCAATTAGTCCAGTTTCTTCCTCAACGCCATAAAAAGTAGCATGAAAATGTTTACCTGAAAAATTGACAGGCGAACCATGTGACAAGTGACCACCGTGCGCCAAACTAAAGCCCAAAGTCGTATCACCAGGCTTTAAGCAAGCAAGGAAAACGGCAGCGTTGGCTTGTGCGCCAGAGTGCGGTTGCACGTTGGCATATTCAGCACCAAAAAGTTCTTTCAAACGGTCAATGGCTAATTGTTCTATTTCATCCACCACATCGCAACCACCATAATAACGTTTGCCGGGATAGCCTTCCGCATATTTATTTGTGAGGCAACTGCCCATTGCATCAATGACGGCTTGACTCGTAAAGTTTTCGGAAGCAATCAACTCAATGCCTTTGCGTTGGCGATCGAGTTCACGAGCAATGAGTTGTGGAATGAGCGTATCTTTTTTCATTTTTAAAAATAAATTTATATTTAATTAATTGACTTTCAACTACTTATATGTATATATTGTATCTAAGTAACGCTCAAAAAAACTTAACTTCATTTTTCACGAATTACTAATTCTACTTTGGCATTTTACACACACTGTTTTATGCTGCGCATAAAAGGCGTGCTAAAAAGGACTAAATGAGTTGATTTAATTTTTGAAGTTGAAAAATTGAAAATTTCTCAACTTCAAAAATTAAATCAACCCAAAAGAAAAACTTCCAATGCCCGCCTTTTGTGCGCAGCACAAAACAGTGCGTGTAAAGTGCCAAAATAGAACTAAAAATATATTTTTAATTTATGCTCAAAACAAGAGAAAATACTGAGGGGGTAACACCCATAAATATTTTTGCAAAGATAAATTTATTTAAAAAGAAAAAGAGAAAACGGGGGATTTAAGATTTAAGATTTTCAATATTTTACATTATTAATGGATTTTCAAACCATTCAATCCCTGTATTTGTTTAACAACAAAAACACTTAATAATCGTTCATTTTCACTACATTTGCATGCCTTAAAACAGATTTTAAATATTTCCTTATTTTCGATAAAAAAATAGAAAAATGAAAAAAAATATCGTGTTTATAGTATTACTTGTGGTCTTAATGATGTCTTGTTCAACGACCCAAAACAGTGTTACGAACAACAATACGCCGACAGCTGCACCTCAAAATCAAGTGCCTGCGCCTGTGAAACGTTCTAATAAATATCAAAAAAATAAAAACGGCGATCAACTGATGACTGCTCCTACGGCCGTGGAAAAAGTTAACGAAAGAGTAGAAAGTGCTGGCACTGTTCGAGATACATTGTGATTTTATATACTGCATAAAATGTTGATTATAAATATCTTACTATAATTTATTAAAAATTTTAAATGAAAAATACCTTTGTAATATTGGCTTCCATTGCCTTGTTTTTAGCCGCTTGTACGGCTACAAAAACGACTGTCAAAACAACGGATAAAGGCGTTTCAGTTATGCCTGCCCCTGCGCCCGTTGAGGCGGAAGAGCCTAAAATGGAAGAACCTAAAATTGACCCATCAAGCATCACAATGGATGCTAATCCCCCTGCGGATACATTACCCGTTTATCGGGCTTCGCCTAAATTGGAAACCGATATTATCCACACCAAATTGGATGTAAAATTTGATTGGGAAAAGCAACGGTTGATGGGTAAAGCATGGATTACAGCGAAACCTTATTTTTATGCAACCAACAAAATTGAGTTGGATGCCAAAGGTTTTGACATCAATAAGGTGACGATGGACGGCTCGTCAAGTGCTTTGAAATACACTTATAAAGATGATAAATTGGTCATTGACTTAGGCAAAACCTACAATCGGACGGATAAATACACCGTTTATATTGAGTACGTAGCGAAGCCAAATGAAGCTCCTGCGGGCGGAAGTGCGGCTATTACGAGCGATAAAGGTCTCTTTTTCATCAATCCTGATGGAAAAGAAGACAAACCAAAACAAATTTGGACTCAAGGCGAAACCGAAAGCAATAGCCGCTGGTTTCCTACTTTCGACAAGCCGATTGAGAAAATGACGAGCGAAATTTACATGACCGTCGAAGACAAATACAAGACGCTTTCAAACGGTTTGATGAAAGATTCTAAGAAAAATGCTGATGGCACTCGCACGGATCATTGGTTGATGGACATGCCTCATTCGCCATATTTGGTAATGATGGCGGTGGGTGAGTTTGCGGTTGAAACCGAAAAATGGAACGGCAAAGACATTATGTATTACGTTGAGCCAAAATATGCGGGCAAAGGCAAGGTGATTTTTAAATATGTTCCCGAGATTTTGGATTTCTTCTCAAAAAGATTGGGCGTTACTTATCCTTGGCAAAAACTCGCACACATTGTTGTGCGTGATTATGTGTCGGGTGCGATGGAAAACACAACGGCAATCGTTTATGGTGATTTTATGAATGGCACGGAGCGTGAGTTGATTGACAAAGATTATAACAGCGTGGTTGTGCCGCACGAAATGTTTCACCATTGGTTTGGCGACTTGGTGACGGCTGAAAGTTGGTCAAACTTGACGGTCAATGAGTCGTTTGCGGATTATAGCGAGTCGCTTTGGTTGGATCATAAATTTGGTAATGATGCGGGTGATCACCACCGCCGTGAAGTAGCGGATGGTTATTTTGGTCAAGCCGAGCAAAGTATTCACCCTTTGGTTAATTTTCAATACAACAGCCGTGAGGACATGTTTGATGCGCATAGCTACAATAAAGGTGGTTGCATCTTGCACATGTTGCGCACATACTTAGGGGATGATGCTTTTTTTGAAGGCATTGGTAAGTATTTGAAAGACAATCAATTCAAATCAGGTGAGTCGCATCAGCTGCGTTTGGCTTTGGAAGAAGTGTCGGGCGAAGACTTGAATTGGTTCTGGAATCAATGGTATTTCAAGGCGGGACACCCTGTTTTAGACATAAAATATGACTATGACGACGCTAAAAAGCAAGTAAACGTAACGGTTGAGCAAAAACAAGAAACAAAAGATAATACACCTTATGTCTTTGATTTGCCGATTAATGTTGACATTTATCAAGCGGCTGGTCAAGTGAAACGAGAAAAAATACGCATGGTAAAACGCACTCAAACCTTTGCTTTCGATGCGCCAAGCAAACCCGCTTTGGTAGATTTTGATGGTGATAGAGTTGTTTTATGTCAAAAAACAGACAATCACAACGATGAAGAATGGGCGTTTATGTATGCCAATTGTCCAAAATATTTAGCCCGCATTGAAGCTTTGGATGCCTTGAAAGCAAGTAGTAATCTGAAAGCACAACCAACCATTAAGGCAGCTTTGAACGATAAATTTTGGGCCGTTCGTGAAGAGGCGGTTCAAAATATTAAGTTTAAAGAAGACCCCTCAGTATTGGAGCGCGTTTCTCAAATTGCGGTGGGGGACGTGCGTTCAACCACTCGGGCGGCGGCTCTTTCTAAATTGGCGGCCACAAAAGATGCTAAATGGGGCGCAACCTACAAGAGTGTTTTGGATAAAGAACAAGCCTATCCTGTAATCTCCTCAGCCATGCAAGCCCTTTATAAAGTGGATGCTGAGGGTGCAACAAGCGCAGCAAAACGTTACGAAAATGACGAAAACAGTGATCTTGTGGGTGGTGTAGGTAGCATTTACGCCGAGAATCCGAAAGCCGAACACGTGGCTTTTTTCGAGCGTAATTTGATGAAAGTGGATGGTTTGCCAAGCGTTGCTTTTCTGGGCAGTTATGTCAAAGTTTTAGAAAAATTAGGAGAATCAAGCGTGGTAGATAAGATGGGTAAACTCAAAGATATTGCGGTCAATCAAGCGCAATCACCTTATCGCCGCTTTGCTTGTACCAAAGCGATTAACGATATTCGTCAAAAATATAAGACCCAAGCAAATGGCACGTATGCGGATTTATCTAAATATTTGACGGAGATTGTGATGAAGGAGACGAATGATCAGTTGAAGCAAATTTATGGTCAGATGTTGGGGATGTGATGTGCGTATTGCGTAGTGAGTATTGCGCAATTTACGAGTTAAATATTTGATTATCAATAAGTTATAAAAAAAAGCCTTTCGATTTTACAATTGAAAGGCCTTTTTTGTTTTAAATTGCTCAAAATACTGAGAGGCTTAACAAAAAACACCTCGTTAATCATCAGAATTTAGCAAAAAAAAGCGACAAAAAATAGCCTAAACTATCTTTTATCGCTGTTGGTGCTCCCGCCTGGGCTCGAACCAGGGACCCCCTGATTATGAGTCAGGTGCTACTAACCAACTGAGCTACAGGAGCATGCTTTTATAAAGCGGTGCAAAATTATTATTTTTTTGAACACTTCACAAAAAAAATGCTTTTATTTGAAAGAGAATTTAATTTTTAATCAAAATAGAAATCAAAATGTTTACAGAAAAAGACAATGCACTCCAAGCCACCTTCAAATTCAAAGACTTCATCGAGGCTTGGGCGTTCATGACCGAAGTCGCTTTTCACGCTGAAAAAATGAACCATCACCCTAATTGGTCAAATGTTTGGAACACCGTGGAAATTAAACTCAATACCCATGATGCGGGTAATATTGTAACTGAAAAAGACCACCGTTTGGCTGAGGCAATCGTATTTGTTTTTAAAAAGTATGAAAAAACGTGAAAATACTGAGGGGGTGTTCAATCTGAACACCCCCTCAGTATTTTCATGCTTTTTTGATTAAAACTAAAAATCTGTACCCAAAGCAAGGTGCAACATAGGCTTCTGAACAACTCTTGTTTCGATGCCCCAACCATAGTCCGCTCTAAGCATATAACCAAAAATGAGCACTCGTGCGCCCACACCATAGCTTGCCACAATTGGATCTTTAAAGTAATTAACGGTCAATTGAACAGATGGGCCACCGGGCGCATTTTTAGGATATTCCAAAGTAGTGGTATTCAACGGGTTTCTATTGTCGAATGGATTGGCACCATGCCAAGCCGTTCCTATATCAAAAAATCCTGTCAATTGGAAGTTGCGCCAAAATGAAGACGTGAGCGGCTTCGATGACAAATATTTAAAAATCGGTATGCGTAACTCTGTGTTAATCAAGGCATAAGATGTACCATTGCGAATATTGCGACTGAATCCACGCATGTTAGCCGCCAACGTTTGGAAGGCATAATTCCCATTGGGTGTATTTATTTCGTTGTTAAAATTAGCCCCAACTTCATTGTCAATACCGCCCAAATAATAAAGCGTGCGCTCTTTGCCAAAAGTGGTTGCACCCGCCGCCCGCACCGCCAAGACAGAATGTTTCAAAATACGCTCGTAGTGGCGGGCATCAAAACCTAAAACGCCCATGAAGCCTTCTTTGAAAGCAAAAGTAAGTTTGTCATCAAAATCTGCATTGAAACGTTTCACAAAATCAACCCATACTTTATAACGTGTGCCATTTTTCAAATTCATGTCAACATCAATCGTATTATCAAAAACATATTCGATTTTTGCACCAATGCGTTGTTCTCTAAACGTTGCTTCTTTGAGTGTATTTGCGTCGGTTGCCAATTTTGTCAAACGATCAGAACGAACTGTACCTGTGACTTGAACTCGACGATACATGTCAAAAGGATAACGTAGTTCGTACTGAGCCAATGTTGTTTGTGAACGACTTCTCTGCGTTTCATTAGCATTGATTCCATTGTCAGTATATCTCTGAGAACGGTGATAAAGTGCAATGCGTCTATCCAATTGATGCTTACGATTATCGAAAAAGGCATACGCCTCATAGCCGTTAAATGTCGTCGGAATTCTTATGCCACCTTCCAATTGATAATCTTCCATCAAATCTTTAAAATTACCTTTCATCAAAATACCCATTGG
>JAYTMW010000259.1:0-2516 GCA_043728105.1 Saprospiraceae bacterium
TCGTATCTTCAAATAAAAGGTATGACTATGAATTTAAAAGAAATAAACAAATTTGTCCATAAATAATTTGGAAATCATCACAGTTCATCCGTAGCTGAAAAATCGTATAGCTAATTTAATTAGAAAAATTGTATCTTTTTAATGATTCAAGGTAATGAGATAAAATATTTCTGCTAAAATTTTGTTTTTTCGTACAAAAGTTTTATTTTATGGTCTAAATTGAATTTTATGGCATCAACATCATCAATATCGAGTTTTTGTAACTTAGTTCCTGGGCAGATGACTGTTTCGGAGCAGGCTTTAGTGTTGAGTGCTTTAGAATCTGCGCTTCAAGGTATTGCGGATTTAAAGGTTGTTGTTCAAAGCCTTCGTGATGAAATTAATCATTTGAAAGGCGAAGACGGCAAACCGACTATTTCTGGTAAACATCAAAAATCTGCTTCGCTCGACCAACGGAAGGTTTCTTCTGAAACGGCGCGTAAAACGGTGGGTAAACCGCGTATTAAGCCTATAAAATTCGATAATAGCCGCCCTGTTGATGACATTCAAAAAATAGATTTCATAGATTTATCGGCTCTTCCGAGTGATGTTGTTTTTAAAGGCTACGCAAAAAGTCATTATCAAAGCCTTGAAATAGTGTCTAAGTTGATTGAAGTGCAGCGTGCTATTTATTATAGTGCGACTGCCAATAAGACCTATACGGCTGATTTACCTACCGATTATATGGTCGGTAGTGACTATACCCAAGCCCTAAAGGGGCATATCGGACTCTTTAAATTTTCCTTGGGTCTTAGTATTCCCAAAATTGGCGAATTTTTACGGATGCACGGCATCGCCATTAGTAATGGCAGTATTTCAAATATTCTCTTAGAAAATGGTCAATCCTTAAAAGCCGAACAATTGGCGATTCATCAAGCGGGTTCAGAATTGGGCTTATATCAAGCAACAGATACCACGGCTTCCCGCTTTAATGGGGCTAATTATAACACCCATGTCTTCGGAAATGAGGCTTATACGGCTTATTTTACTACCCCCCATAAAGACCGCCAAACCATTGTGGATTTAATTCGTTTGGACAAACCCCGCACTTATTTACTCAATGAAGCGACTTTTAAACTCTACGATTATTTAAAAATACCTGCAAAAATAACGAGACCTTTTATACCGCTTATGGGTGAAAAATACGCCGATAAAGAAACATTTGAGGCGCAGATAAAGGCAGTATTAAACGATAAAGACGTAGAAAAACACCAACAAAAACTATTAGAAGGGGCATATTTGGCAGCTTATCACGCCCAAACACCCCTACACATACTCCTGTGCGATGACGCCCCACAGTATAAATTAGTCGCTTTACTCATCGCCGCCTGTTGGGTACACGCGGGCAGACATTTTAAAAAATTACAACCCAAAATCAAATATCACCAACAACTATTAGACGAATTCCAAACGCAATTTTGGACTTTCTATCAAAAACTAAAGGACTATAAACAACAACCATTTCAGGTCAACGCCCAAAAAGCAGGGCAATTAGAAAAAGAATTTGACACCTTATTCGATACCAAAACGGGCTATCAAGAATTAGATGACAGAATTCAAAAAACAAAAGCCAATAAACACGAACTGTTAGTGGTTTTAAAGCACCCCTATGTCCCACTCCATAATAATGACTCGGAATTAGCAGTCAGAAAAGAAGTCAGGCACAGAGATATTTCATTCCAAACAAGAACAAAAAAAGGAACACAAGCAAAAGATGTCTTTTTTACAATCATTCAAACAGCAAAAAAATTGGGCGTAAACGCCTATCAATACATTATGGACACAATAAATAGAAAATTTGAAATGACGCCTTTGCATATTTTAATAAAACAGAAATATCAAACAGAGTAAACAATTACCTTGAATCATTAAAAAGATACCATTTTTTTTTAAAAAATCTTCAATATCTTTAGTTGCGTAATTCTTAGACCACCATATTTTCATATCTTTATTTGAAAGCTGATGCAACATTCCATATTTATGTAATGTATCTAATACTGGAAATAATTCATTTACGATATTTAAAGATTTTTCATTTTCTGTAAATATTTTATCATGAATAGCATGAACAAGTTCGTTTGCGTCAGCAAACTTAGATGTTAATAATTTACCAAACTCCAGTACATAAAGCTCTTTTATCTTTGCATACAATGGATATAATTTTTTAACATCCAACCCCGTTGCCTGAAATCTACGAACAACGTATTCGGCATTGTAGAACGCTTGTTTAGAAGAATCTACCAATATGTCATGTACATCTGCAATCAATAATTTTAAAACAAACATTTCCTTATCCAATTGCCCTTCATCCTCAAAACTACTATAATCGTCCCATTGTATTGCCTTATCAGACTTTAAAAAAGTTACGAGTTCATGTCTAAGCGCAACCACAACAATATCATCATTGCTCTTAGGTCTAATGATGCTAAGATGGTCATGAGGACTATATATAATATCCTGATTATCCCTATCAATAG
>JAYTMW010000260.1:0-19171 GCA_043728105.1 Saprospiraceae bacterium
TCTTGTGCCTAAATTTAAAAATATGATAAAATCTTTTTTCAAAAAAATTGACCTCTCTAAATTTCGTAGAGATTTATTGAGTTTTTAGAGGTTCCCTAATAAAGGTTTTGACGGAATAAATCGGGGTTCTCATCCTCCATCGGCGGCGGTGGCGATAAAAGCGTTTGTTTCAGAAAAGGCGAAATGGCCAAATCAATAATAGTTCCCGACACTTTTGACTGAGGGGTCAAGATTTGTTGAATCCCCGCAGGTACGCCGTTGGCAATACTGAAACCATTGATGTCAGTAAGCCATCCTCTTTGATTGTAACCATAATCAATGGATTGTAGATATTTTTGGTTGAGTGATCTACCTATGTTTTTCTCAATCAATTGGTCTTTGAAATTATAGACCATGTTCGAGAGTGTCAAAGTAGGTGTTTGTAAACCTGCCCCGTTTACAGCGTGGGCGTATTTGACATCAGTAAGGCGTTGAGCATTATCGTAAGTAAAGTTTTGTTGCGTACGCACTTCACCCGCTTGCGAGGGGCTGGTGAATAAATAATGATAACTTGCCGTTGGTTTTTGTGCGCCATCGTAGGCGGAAACAAACCAATCTACGCCCCACACATCAGCGTCCTCGACTGGGCGATTTGGCGTGCTTCCATTCATGAAATTTTGCTTGCCAGTCCAAACGGGATTGCCCGTGTAATTTACGGCATCTCTACGCTCGATGTAAGACCAGATAAAATCAGTAGGGGTAGATAAACTTGGCTCTTTTAAAACTCTCATGCCTTGATGTTTCACCCAAGTTGTATAATTGTAATAAATTGTCTCGGTAAGTTTGTTGGCATCGTTAAGGATTAAAAAACCGCTTTTAGCATAAGTAACAGGGTCGGCGGTGGTCACAATGCCCGTTTTTATCACTTTACCCAATTCATCATACTGCGTTCCCAAATACTTGTTTTGGATAGCCATATTACCATCTTGCATGAGGGTCATAAGGTCACGATTGTCGTAGTAGAATTTTTGTGCCTTTGCGCCAGGCACTTTCTTTTCAATCAACCGATTTTCGGAGTCGTATTTGTACTGAAAAGTTAAGTCATAAGTAACGGCACCATTGGCATCTACCGAGCCTGGCGGTAATACAGCAACCATTTGACCTAAATAGTTATAGACGTTATAGGTGTCTATGTTTTGACCATTCAGCGATTTACGGGTCAAAATAACGCGCCCTAATTTGTCTTTAAAAACGCAAGATTTTTTGCCGTTTTCATCTGTAAAAACAGTTTTTGTTAAAGTATTGAGTGGAAAAAAAGTACCACCGTATAGATTAGTACCACTTCCACTAATGGCTATAAATGACCTAACTTCGCTGGTACTGTTTGTTCCATAACTTGTTGTTACAACAGAATTATCAACATTCGTCATCTTAACTGGACGGCTCAAAGGAGAAGCCTCATACTCGGTTAACGCAAAAATATTTTGTGCGGTATTCGGTACTTCCATGCCAGGTATGCTGCGCTCAAAAGGTAAAAAGGTTTTATTTTGCCTGCCCATGATATCGTAACTGACATAGTTTTTTTGATGCCAGTTGGTCGTCGGATGTGATGTCGTAAAAGGCGTATAATTTTCTTTGACCAACTCAATTGGGCGACCTAAACCGTCCATGTATTGTTTGGTATCAAGGGATGCTGTCACACCTTTGTATGAGCTTTTTGAACCAATATAGGCATAAAGATTGGCGGCATCTTTGAACTGATAAGTGTATTCCATTGTAGCTTGCACATCCGTTGGAGCTGCATTCGTACCCGAAAAGCGATTATAGGTTTTAATTGTTCTTTGATAACCATCATAGAAAAACTTGGTTCTTAACCCATTTTCATCAGTGGCAACATCGAGTAATCTCGATTGATTGGCCGTTAAATAATCAAATTTCCACGTTAATATAGAATTTGAGCCAACTGTGCCAAAGGTTTTCGATGTCACTAAGCCATTAGTCCATGTATAAACTTGTTTTGGAAAGCCAAAATCTTGTATTTCATATGGTAAACCCAATGGTTTGTACGTTAAAATACGTCTTTTTTCAATGAATGTGTTTGTTTTGGTGCGGGTGTAATAAATATGGGGTAATAATTTACCACTAAAATCTTTGAACTCCGTTTTTGAACCGTCCCCAAAACTATTGGTTACTTCAAGTGGGATACCAACCATAAAAGCGTTTACCATGCTTATTTTAGTTCCTGCAATTGTCTCTACAACGTCAGCATTGTAAGCATATTTATAGTTTGTTGTAACATTTGAATATGAGTCGCCACTTGTTGTTTTTTCTTCAATGACATTATTGTAAGCATCGTAGGTATAAGACATTTCAGTTGTCATTACAGCACCGATAGGGTTTGATTCGTATAGGTATTCCGTTTTTTTGTTGAGTAAAATGGGGGTAATGTGAACGAAATAAGCGGTGGCTCTTTTTTCCTGAATTAAATCAACTGTACCATTAGCAAGATTCACTTTTTCAAATATTTTTTTACCTCTTACATTCACGCCTCTTAAAGCGGTATTATCGTCAGATGATAAAGTGTAATCAAACACTGTTTTAGAAACGACCGCATTAGAAGCGTTATAGTTTGTCGTCTCTAAGGTCTTGCCCCTGTAATGCCCCATATCCGTGACAGGATCCGTCAAATTACGCAAACCCACTAAAGATGCAGGAAGATTAGATGCTACGGAAATTAATACTTTATCCCTAAATCTCGAATCATCATTATTCGAGAACTTATGTATTCTATAAGAGTTATCGGAGGAATATTCTATAACTTCTGAATACGTCACGGGACTGCCATTCGTCTGGTTGAGAGGATTTAATGATTGCTCTTGGAGATAAAAGAAATTTATAGTTGTTGCCCCCAATAACCCATTCATTCTATCAAAATAAGAGGGGTCTCCGTTCAATACACCACTTGAAACAGTACTATTGATTGTGTTGGTTGGGAAATCTTTTCTGTAATAGTATTTTTTTGTGGTAAACGTAGTACCGTCAAAATTTTTAATCTGACTTACCCTCATTCCTCCGCCTATTTTAGTCGTTAAATTTGTCGTACCATATGGTGTATTCAAATTAGATAATGAGGGCTGTTCTTTGTTAACCCTTAAAGAATAGTCGTGTGGTTCAAGCACCAATTCAGTATAACCCCCAGTAGGGTACACGATTTTTTTCAACACTTCTGCGCCCATAAAAGCCGCATCGGGTTCTCTGCATGGCAAGTAGGCGGCATCATTAATTGCGGTCGTGATTAATGCTTTGTTATTATAAAAGCCCCAATGATCAACCTTGCCTTCATTATCATTATAGGCAGGTAAGGGCGTAGTGTTATATTCAAATTCAGAAATCGCAATTTTATCTACATTGTTATTATGTACCTGACTAACCTTCTTCAATTGTAAGCGATTTGAAGGAGAACTCTCATAATCAAATGCAAAAGACTTGTAAGAATTAACTAAATCAGATTTATCAAAAACTTTAATATCCTTTAATTTAAACCAACGGGCAAGCGATTTATCCACAGCAAAACTAAGCCAGCCACCTCCTCTTGTTTTTGACTCTGGGGCATCGGTGGTTGTATTATAATCAGCAATTCCTGATAATTGTTCTCTGCTAAATTTGATAATCTCAAACGGTGTTTGAATCTCGGACAAATAACTGGCATCTATCACCGAATAAGTTATTCTGTTACGAATCAAATCACTCTCATCAGATCCAGATATACCTGTAGTTGTTAAAATCGATTTACCAAAGTTTCTTGAATTGTTACCGACTATGCTAAATTGATCTTTGACATAAACAAAAGTAATGTCTTTTCCACTCATGGGTTTAATCTTATTCAAATGCCAAGTAGTGGGCCAAAATTCACTAAATTCGAGACCATTAAGATCTACCAAATCAAAATTGAAATCAACAGACGCATAATCTCCACCAAATTGATACTCCGTTCCATCATTGGTCACTAAATTAAATCCTATAATGACACGAGGGTTTGCTTCAAATACTTGTATCGTAGAATTTGAAAGATAATTGGGTCTTCCTATTTTAAAATTTTCAGCGAAAATTGGTGCAATGTTTTTTAATTTCAAAACTTCACCATTATTGGTTCTAAAAATCCAATTACCAAGATGATTGAGCATAATTGACCCTGAATGCCCTTGAAAATTAAAGACAAATTCATCAGGCTCTAAATCAACAAAATTCGTTCTGAATGTTGATGAATCTACTAAGCATCCGTTATTAACGCAAACTTTCTTACTTACCAAATCACCCGCCCATTGACTGCTGTTCAGACGCCAGAAATTGTCTATATACCCTGTTGGAATACCAATATTGTTAGGTCTTTTCTGCTCATCAAAATCACCTTTTTTTATCCTTGTGATTGAGCCACCTACGCCTAATTTCCAACCCGTTCCCGTCCAATCATGGTGTTGGTTTGGTTTCAAACCAGACGTGCTATAGCTCAAAGAAATAGAAACGTTTTGATCTAAATCTCTGGCAACGTAGATAGGAACACTGACATTCGCAGACCCTGTAAACAGACTCAAATCAACATCACCATACTTATTGAATGTGGCAGCTTCGGGTGCTTTTGCGGTAAAATCCCTTTGATAGGGTTGTGAAAGCGCATGAGAAAACGGTAATAAGAAAAGTAACAGGAAGTTTAAAACCTTAATGTAGGCTTGTAGGCTTGTAGGCTTGTAGGCTTGTAGGCTTGTAGGCTTGTAGGCTTGTAGGCTTGTAGGCTTGTAGGCTTGTAGGCTTGTAAAATTAAATTGCATCATCAGATTATTGTTTAAAAAAGTAAAAAAATTAAGTACAAAGTTGAGTTTTGTTTTTAATCGCAAAAGCATATAATGCCATAAACTGACAACACAGTTTATAGTTATTTTTAGATTTTGGATTAAAAAAAATTTAGAACGGTTCGAGAAAACGAAAAATGGGAAATAGCTGTTTAAACCAAGAAAAACGTCGGCTAAATGCGTTTTAAATATCGAGCCTTATATTGTGTTTTTACTTTAGTGTGACACAATGGTAAAAAAAGGTTTTCGCATTTGCTCCAATTAATTTAATATTTTTTTATCAAAAAACATAAAATACACTTTTTAGGGTAATAATTGATTTGTGAATATATTTTATAGAAAAAATAAAAAAAGGTGTCATTACAATTATTGCCAGCATGATTTATACAAATTTTTAAGAAATACAATAGAAAAGACCTACTTAAACAAGCACCCCCTCAGTATTTTCCTCAAAATTAACCTTATTTCCACACAAAAATAAAATTGGCGCAAGTCTTGCTATGTAGTCTATACGAATCTTATAATTAATTAAAATCCAAGACTTACATCGATGAGAAAAGTACATTTTCTTTGCTACGCCGTAGGCGTTTCCTCCCTGTTTATTTTTTCATGCAGCGAACGCAATACTCTGCCTTTTGAGCCACCGACTGTCACTAAATTCGTCGGTCAGTTTGTCGGCAAAGAAGACGCTTGGCTTTTAGCTACCAACAAAATTGAATCAACGAAAGACCTTAATGTGAAGGTAAGTCAAGCCACCTCGGAATCCCTTAGCCTCAATTACACGTATAGTACATCGGAGACGTTTGATTTCAACGCCAACATTGATGGTGCCAATGATTTCAAAATCCCGTATCAAAAACAAAAAAATTCGACGCTCGGCATTAAAGGCTACGGTAAAATCAACGAAAATGTGTTAACCATTCACATTGAAAAAGATAGTAGCAAGATGATTTATGAGTATTACGGAAAAAGAAATTAAATTATTGGTTATTGGTTATTAGTTATTGGTTATTGGTTATTTGTGTGAATCACACTAATAACTAATAAATCAATAACTAATAACCAATCACTAATAACCAATCACTATCTTTCATTATTTGGATTGTTAAACAATATAACATAACTTTGTCGAGCCAAAATTTACGTTTTAAAGACAAAAACAACAAACAAACATACTAAATGAGGATTTCGAAACTTACACTGTGTCGCTCCTTTACTTTGATTTTATGCCTAATTATATCCTCCCCAGTTATTAAGGCACAAGTCAATTTCACCGCAAATGATAAAATTCAACCCTACAACGGCTCGTTCCGTGCGGGGGTTAACTTTGACATTTATCGTGGTTTCAGCGATGAAGATTTAGCCACCATTGCCGCAGGTGACGAGAGCAAAGGTGTGGCTGGCGTTGGTGCAAAAGCCTTGCGCCCAGGCTTTTTTGAGAATTTTGCCGAGCTTTTCGGCTACGATGCTCGTATAAATGCCTTCAAACTCTACGATTCGTTGGGTTTGAAAGACAATACCATGATTATTGGTTTCCCTTCCGATGCCCATCGTGACCCTACTTTCCATTGCGCTGGCGTACAATCTACCGTGTTTAAAAACATGGAGTTGCCGATATGGGACAACGGCGAAAACGGAACGCCCGTCAACGATGACAATTATTATGCGCTTTACATTTGGAAAACGGCAACTCGTTACAAAAATTACGTCAAGTTTTGGGAGGTTTGGAATGAACCAGGATTCGACTTCACGGGCGGCAAAGGTTGGTTGCCCAAAGGTGCGCCAGGCAGTTGGTGGGAGAACAATCCAGAGCCTTGCGACTACAAATTACGTGCGCCCATTTTCTCTTATGTGCGCTTGTTGCGTATCTCTTACGAGGTCATAAAATCGGTTGATCCGAATGCTTATGTGGTTACTTCTGGCTTGGGTTATCCGAGTTTTTTGGATGCCGTTTTGCGTAATTCTGACAATCCTGACGGTGGTAAATTGACCACAAAATATCCGAATAAAGGCGGTGCATATTTCGATGGGATTGGCTATCATGCCTATCCACATTTCGACGATGCCCTCAGAAAATACAGTGATGTGACCCAAGATTTTGTGTATTCTCGCCACTCTGACGCTGCCGCCGTTGACCCAGGGCGCATCAAAAATCAGTTTGAAGATGTCTTAAAAAATTATGGTTACACGGGTGCGCAATATCCTAAAAAACTGTTTTTGATTACAGAAAGTAATTTGCCACGCAAAGAATTTGGCAGTTTTATAGGCTCTTCGGAAGCACAGAAAAATTTTATGATTAAGGCTTTTGTGAATTGCATCAAAAATGACATTATGCAATTTCACGTCTTCAAATTGGCGGAAGAAACGGACTTTAATACCGCCACTTACGAGTTTGATGTGATGGGTTTATACAAAAAAATTAATTATACAAACAAGACAAAACCCGAGATTACGGAGGGTGGTATCTCCTTCAAAACAGGCAGCCAATTGTTGTTTGGTTTGAAATATGACTCCGTGAAAACGAAGGCAATGCTTATGCCCGCTTCCGTGGATGGTGGGGCTTTTAAAGATGCCAACGGCATTTACACTTTTGTTTTATGGGCAAAAACAACCATAGATAAAAGTGAAATTTCTAACGCAACGTATTCATTTCCAACGAGTTTTGCATTAAATGATTTAATCAAGCGTGAATGGAGTTTTTCCGTTACGCAAAGTCAAGCCACAAGTTTGACTCAAAATATTGCACTCACAGGCACGCCAATTTTCTTTACGGAAACAAAAATAAAAGCCTCCGAGCAATTCGTTTGTGAAGGTGCTTCGGTTAAGTTCGACGACTTGACCCCCTCAGTATCTCGCACGTGGAGCGTCCAAATTTCGCCTACGCAGACCGTTTTAGAGTCGGGAAAATCTTTCTCAAAAACCTTTGCGCAAAAAGGAAAATATACCATTAATTATGTCGGGAAAGATGCTAACAACAACGAAATAGCGAAGCAAACTTTGACCATTGAGGTTGAAAAAGCACCCACCGTGGATTTTGAAGCGGTGAAAGACCAACAAAATTTCGTAAAATTAAAAAGCCTTGCTTCTGTCAACGCCACGGAAATTGCGTGGCGTTTTTCGGACGGCTCAACGGGCAGTTTGCCACAGTTTACGAAGGTGTTTTATCAAGGTGGCAACGTAAATATTACCTTGACCGCAAAAAACCGTTGTGGCTCGCCTTCTCTCTCGAAAACTATTGCTATCACTGCCCCTGCCCCACCAAAAGGCAAGACCGCCAACCAAGTGACCCCTCAGTATTTGGAGGCTTTTCGGGCGGGTGTGAACATGAATTTTACACCCGGTTGGACGGATGAACAAATAGCGGATATTGCCGCAGGAAATTTAGAAAATGGTACAGAAGGCGTGGGCGCAAAAACCCTACGGACTTCCCTACCCGAATATTTTACCAAGTTTTGGGGTGCTGATGTGCGAACAAAAACCTTCCAACATTTTGGCAATTTGGATATGAAAAACGTGGTAATGACGTTGGGTTATCCCGACTCTACGCACCGTGATCAAGGCTTCCATTGCTACCGTGAGCAATCGTTTTTGTTCAAAAATATGTATCTCGATATTTGGGATAGTAGCAAGGGCGGAAATGTGGTCAATGAATCGAATTATTTTGCTAAATACGTGTCTGATTTGGTCAAAATTTATAAAAATGAAGTAAAATTTTGGGAAATATGGGATACGCCAGGTTGGGATTATGAAGGTAAAAACGGTTGGAAACCCCGCAACTGGCAACAAAATTGGTGGGAAAACAACCCCGACCCGTGCGAATTGGGTATGCAAGCACCCGTGCAGCATCTTGTGCGCATGATGCGTATTGCGTATGAAGTGATTAAGCAAGAAGATCCGAATGCTTTTGTGGTGTTTTCAGGTTCGGGTTTTGCCAGTTTTTTGGATGCGGTTTCTCGTAATTCTGATAATCCAGAAGATGGAAAATTGACCCCTCAGTATCCGAATGGTGGGGCGGCTTATTTTGATGCTATTTTGTATAACGTGTTCCCACATTTCGACGGCAGTTTGGCGGGTTTTGAACAATCGGCGGGCAAAATTGTGTATAAACGCCACTCCGATGCGGCAGTTCAAAGCATATCTAATCATAAAATGGAATTGGATTCCGTGATGAAAACACATGGTTATGATGGTGTGAAATATCCGAAAAAGCAATATTTGATTGGTGAAATAAACGTACCTCGCAAGCCTTTGGGCAGCCTTAGTTTTGGTAGTGATGAGGTTCAAAAAAACTTTATCTTAAAGTCGTATGTCGCTGCTGTTACCAACGGCATTTTGAGTATGACGGTAAAAAATGTTTCAGAATCCGAAGATTTTAGTCAAGCCTCTGACGCAAGTCAAGTGATGGGTTTGTATCAAAAATTACCGAACAAACCGTTGAGTCGCAACCTTAATATTCAAGGTTATGCGTTCAAATCTGTTTCTGAAATTTTGTATTCGCAGACGTATGATGATGCCCGCACGAAGGCATTGAATCTGACACCCAAACAACGTGGGGCAGCTTTCAAAAATGCCAATGGAAAATATACTTATGTGCTATGGGCGGCCACGAATACGGACATGCAAGAGTATTCAAAAGATTCTATAAATTTACCTAACTCCTTCAATATCAACACTTTATACAAACGAGAATGGTCTTTTTCGATTGATAAAAAAGTGACTTCTATTGCTTCTAAAAATATTCAACTCAGTGGCACACCCATTTTTTTGAGTGAAGAAGCCATACTAACAAAGCCGCCTGTTGCCGCTTTTGGCTCGGATTCTAAGAAAATTTGCCCGCCTTTGACTGTCAAATTTGACAATAAATCAACGGATGCAACGGCATATAAATGGACTTTTGCGGGTGGCTTACCTGCCACTTCCACGGAGGCGACCCCCTCAGTATCTTACCCCAACGGCGGCAAATTTGACGTTGTTTTGGAGGTCACAAATGCGCAGGGCAAGCACATCAATAAGAAAGTTCAGTACGTGGATGTGGATACAAAACCCAAAGCGGACTTCACCTACGCACCCGATAGCAACGGTTTTGTCTTGCGTTTTCAGACCACCACGACCAACTCATTTTCGATGATTTGGGACTTCGGTGACGGCTCTCCTGTGAACCAAACGTTGACACCTTTTCATCGTTACGCTGTGAAAAAAGTTTACACCATTCGCCTCATTGCCGTCAATGATTGCGGACGTGATACGATTTTTAAAACCATTGATTTGAGGACAGTCGCCACGAAGGATGAAGAAGCTCTGAAAATGAATTTCCAATGTTTTCCGAACCCATTTGAGCAAGATTTGGGCGTTCAATTCACCTTAAATGAATCGTCGAAATTGAGTCTTCAAATTTATGATGTGCAGGGCAGATTGGTTCAAAATGTCTTTGAAAACACCCTTTATACTGAGGGGCCTCATCGTTTTCCAATTGACTTAAAAACGGATGTGAAAGGCATTTTGATTTTGCGTTTGAAGACGGAGAAGGCGGTGGTTTATAAGCAAGTGGTACGGATGTAGTTGCCTGTATCGGCGAATTTATTCGCCGTTAAAATAAAGAAAATAGAGCCGTAAGATTTCAGAGTCTTATGGCTCTATTGTTTTGATAATCAATGTATTATGAAATCGTCACTCTTAATTTCAATCAGGTTCAAAAAGGTTGTTCATAGTCAAAGTGTTGTCAATTAAACCAACACTGTGAATATTTGGATTCAAACCGAAGGTTGAAATGAGGGTTAAAAATACTTGTTTTTGTGTCTTGGTCAAAAGTTTGAATACATCTTTTTTGTGTTTCAATTTCTCAGCCTCTTCTTTATCCAATGCCCAAACAGTATTATAAAATTTTATTTCAAAAAGATTGATAATGTGGTCTCGTCTATCCAAGACCAAATCAATTTGAATCCCTTTTCCAAAATCACTATCTTTTGCAATAAAGCCGCTTGCTTCGGTATAAACACCCAATATTCCCAATGCTTTTTTTATCTGATTGACATGCTTCATGCAAATGCTTTCAAACGTATAGCCACTCCAACTTTTATAGTCTTGCGTTTGACTCAATTGCTGCCAAATACCCTCCCCTTTATTTCCTTTATTTTCCATGAATTGAATATAAAATAAAGAAAATTCATCAGTCAAACGATAGAAAGTATCTTTTTTCTTTTTCCCAAAAGGATAATAAATTGAAATAAAACCTGATATTTCCAATTCGTCTAAAATACGAGTCGTACCGCCACCATCCGCCAAATTAGTCCATTTAAGGATTTCTTGCCTTGTCATACCATGTCGTTTTTTAGCCAAAGCCCTAACAACGGCAATATGGTTTTCCGCTTGGTCAAATAGTGCAGGATACAATCGGTCAAACTCATCTCTCAATATCGCTTTTTTCGAAAAAAGAATTTGATCTATATTTTGGGCTGCACCTAATCCTCCTTCAACTTCTTTTAGATAATGTGGCACACCGCCCAAAGCCATATAAATTTGAACAATATGATAACGGTCGAGATTGATATTCCGACTTTTAAAAAACAATTCGGTTTCGTAGAGATTAAAAGGTTGTAAATCAATGCGTTTGGTAATTCTATTGTGTAAGCCGCCCTTATCTTGAACCACTTTTTGTATCATCCATGAAGCCGCCGAACCGCATATAACGACAATAATATTTTTTTTGGATGCCCAACTATTCCAAAAAAAACTCAGTCCATTCAAAAAACCTGATTTTGGAGCTGACAACCACGGTAATTCATCAATGAACACGACCATGCGTCCTACTTTGTTTTTCTTTTCTAAACATTCTATCATCAGTTGAAAAGTATCCAACCAATTTGTCGTTTTGCGAGCAATGTAATCTTGCTGCATTGAGTTTTTTAATTGAAGTTTAAAATTTTGGATTTGCTCCTTCGTGGAAAGATTTTGGATACCCGAAACTTCTACATCAATTTCTTCGGCGTAAACCTTACGCACCAAAAATGTCTTGCCAATGCGTCTGCGCCCAACAATTGCAATCAACTCAGCTTCACCCGATTGCATGGCTTTAGTCAAGATAGCCCTTTCTTTTTCACGACCTATTAATGGGTAGTCCATAATTAAAATGTTATGATACGTGGCGGAATGTGGTAAAAATATATAGATTCCGCCACGTATCATAGTGTTTCTTAAAAAAACACCAATAATTCGCTCAAATACTGAGGGGCCTCTCACAACTGCGCCAAAAGCCAATCCCGTTCCGTCAACTCCTTCGTTTCATCAATTTCTCTGCGCAATTGTGCCTTCAAACTGTCATTTTTTAAGTCCATGAAAAGAAGTTTTTTGACAAATTTTATCAAGTTTTGGTAATTATTTTTGTGATAGCCTAAATCTTTTTGTCGGTGCAAAAAAACGGTAAAACTTTCTAACAACGAATCTAAGGCGGCGTATTCACCCAATTCGTAGTAAATGCACATCAAAACACGCCTTGCATCAAGGTTGTAAAGCACTTCTTTGAGCGTTACTTCCTGCAAAAGTTGCATGGCTTTGGGGTAATCTTTTTGTCTGAAATGAAACAGGGCAAAGTTGTATTTGAATAAGTTTTCACGCTCTCGCTCGGGCAAATATTTTTTAAAATTCAATAAAAATTGTTCCGCCCAGGCGTGTTCGCCATGCTTCAAAGCGAGCATCATCACGTTTTTGTAGGTGAAGGGCGAGAGGGTTTTATTCTCCAAAATAGCCCCATTTTGAAGCCCATTTTTGTATAAATCGAGGGCTTCCGTTTCAAAAATTCGGATGCCCGAATTGAGTTTTTTGATGCAAAAATTAATGGCTAAAAGGTATAAATCCCGTATTTCATTTTTAGGGAAAAGATGTTCATCGTGGATGATAATTTTTTTAAGTGCTGAAAACCTGCCTATGCCGGCAGGCAGGTCAACGAGTTGTGAGTTATCCGTCAAGGCTTTGTAAGCGTGAAAATAGGCGGATACTGAGGGGGGGCATGTATATACACCCGATTCAATTTTTTCTAAAATAGGTTCTAAAAAAACTTGCGTGTAGGTCTTCTGCGACACGCTCGTATGTGAGTGCATCGCACACGCCTGACGCAACAATTCTGTCACATAAAAATCGGTCAAACTGTCGCTGATTTCTTGCAGCCGCAACTCGCCACTCCGTTGCTTTTTATACTTAAATTGATATTCTTCTAATTGCAGTTGAAAATTATGTAAATGGAAATCGGCGTGTCGCAAAGGTTGCGCTTCGAGGGCGTGATGGCTTTCGGTCAAGGCTTTTTGATAGGCTTTGTCGGCACCCCTCAGTCTCAAAGCTCGATTTAGGCGAATGTCTTTATCTAAATCATTGTTTTTCAATTCATTATACATCAAAAAATCTTGTATGCAGCGCATCAAAAACGACATCGTGTAGCGCATTGCCTTATCATCATATTGTTTTGCCGTCGGAAAAACACGGGTATAAGCCGTTTCTTTTTTCAAATTTAAAGGCGTATCTATGTTCTCATTGATGTATTGAAAAAGCAAAATCACATCTTCTCTTTTGTTGTGAAAAGGCGAGCGCACAAAATCGTTCAAGGCGTTTCGGTCTTGCTTGGTGAGGTGTTTGAAAATATCGAGGAGTGGGCTGCTGATCATTTTTTTGTTTTTAGAATTAGGATTGGTTGGATTATTAAGGATTTTGTAGGATTTGTCCGACTTGTGCGATTAAAACATCTATCATCTTGAAACCACCGATTTCAATCGGTGGGTAATAAATTCCCTCGGCTCACATCTATCTTCTTTTCAAAACATCACATATAATACGTATAGATGTGATGTTTTTGAAAAGAAGATAGATGGCATTAGCGGTTTGCATGACCCACCGATTAAAATCGGTGGTTTCAAGAAGATAGATGTCTCTAAACATTTTTCATTGCACAGGTCTGATTTATTTGCATAATCTTAGGAAGATTTAAAATCTTCCTAAGATTATATTATTTGACATTTATTTATTAAAACATTGATTATCAATAATTTACAATAAAATACTTTTGGCAAAGCTAATAAAATGTAATTGTTTAAACAAAAAAATTGCACCATGTTTGTACCATGAAACTAAATTCTTAACGCCTATAAATTTTATTTTTATGAAAAAACTGATTGTAATGCTTTGTGTTTTATGCTTTCATGGTTTTGCTTTTGGGCAAGGGTGGCAGCGTATTTTGACTGATTCGTTAACACCTTATAGTATCTGTAATGATTATGATGGTGGTTTTATTGTAGCTGGTATTACGCCAAGAAGTACATGCGGAATAATTAAAACCGATTCAAAAGGTAATAAGATATACTTCAAAGAATTTTCAGATTTTGTTGTTACAAATCAAGCCCTGAGTTCATTTACACTTGTCAAAATAGATCAGTCATCTGATAGTACTTTCACTTTATTTGGTAATGAAATTAATGGACTACTTATGTTAAAACAACTTGACAAACAGGGTGTAACCAAATGGAGTAAAACTTTACCACTTGATTATGGTATCGTAAAGCAAATAAATCGTGAGTATGTCTTGGTTGGAAAATCAAGGAATACGGGAGGAACACCCATTCTTCGTTTAAATTTAAAAGGAGATACCATATCAGAAACAAATGCAAACTTTGGTAGAACTATGGATTTTCAAATACAAAAAGATGGTTTGATTTTCGCTGATTTTTTTTCTTCAAATATTTATAAAATAGGCTTTGACGGTAAGCAACTATGGAGTAAAAGCTATGTTGGTGGTACTTATGGACGATTTTCTAATTTTGTACAATCCTTAGACTCTTCAATCTATATTAACCCAGAGACAAATGAACTTAGAAAAATCTCAAAAACTGGTGATTTAATTTGGTCAAAAAACCACAATTTAGGGACTTTATCAAAGTTCATTTTAGCCAAAGATCAAGCTATTATTGGTATTAAAAGAGAAAAATCAGAATCTGCTATTTTATCTAAATATGATAGAGATGGTAATTTATTATGGACTAAGGATTATAAAGTTGGGCTAAATGTTATGCGCAACATCATTCGTTGTGACGGTGGGTATCTTCTTTTAGGTGAATGGCTGAATACAAAACAAATACCTTTATTAATAAAAATAGATGAAGATGGTATCGTTTATCCCAATAATTTAACAGGAAAAGTATTTAATGATTTAGACAAAAACTGCCAACCAACCAACGTCGATAAACCTATAAAAGCCTGCACGATTGAAGCCAAAAAAGCCACAGGCGAAACGTTTTGGGGCTTCTCAGATTCATCAGGCAATTACAACATAAATATAGATTCAGGTGCATTCACAATCAAGGCATATCGCTCACAAAGTGCAAACCTTTGGCAACCCTGCACCCCCTCAGTATCCAAGACATTTTCGAGCCAAAAAAAGACCGATACCATTGATTTTTTACTCAAACCAATCATTGATTGTCCTGCCTTAAATGTGCAGATTTCAACGCCTTTTTTACGACGCTGTTTCAACAATACCTATACAGTAAACTACTGCAATCGAGGGACTGTCAAAGGACAAAATGCTTACGTTACGGTTACACTTGATTCACTTTTAGAATACATAAGTAGTTCAAAATCAATTAGTTCACAAGCGGTTCGTACTTTACGTTTCAATCTTGGCGATGTTGCCGTGGATGATTGTGGGAGCTTCGACATCACCACACGGGTGCGTTGTGGTGACTCTACACGCATCGGTCAAGCGTTGTGCGTGGAGGCGAAAATCTATCCCGATACGGTGTGTTCCGACCTTACTTTATGGTCGGGTGCGAGCATGGAAGTGACGGGCAGTTGTCAACGAGATTCGGTGCTTTTTCAGATAAAAAATGTGGGTCGTGCGCCGTCTTCGAGCCTCAATTCGATTGTGATTGAAGATGAAGTTTTGTTCTTGCGCCAGCCCGTTCAGTTGCCACAAAATGGGGTATTTTCAAAGAAATTCCCTGCCAATGGCAAGACGTGGCGCATGGTCGTGAATCAAGAACCGAATCATCCAAGTTCATTCAATCCAACGGCTTTTGTGGAAGGTTGTCGGGCGAATAATGCGCTGCCTTTTAGCACAGGTTTTGCGACCCGTTTTCCAAATGATGATAAGGCGACGACGATTGATGTGGATTGCCAAATCATACAAGGAGCTTATGACCCAAATGATAAAATTGGTTATCCAACGGGCTATAAAAACGATCATTTTGTCGGTCAAAATCAAGATATTGAATACCAAATTCGCTTCCAAAACACGGGTACAGACACGGCTTTTACGGTCGTTGTGCGGGATACTATTTCGGATAAAATGGATATTTCGAGCATCGAATTTGGGGCAAGTAGCCACAAATATGAAGCGGAAATTTATGGCAAAGGCATCTTAAAATTCACGTTTAACAACATAAATCTGGTTGATTCCTTTAAAAACGAGCCTAAATCCCACGGTTTTGTGCAATATCGAATTAAGCAAAAAAAGGATTTGCCTTATGGTTCAAAGATTTATAATTCGGCGGGTATTTACTTCGATTTTAATGACCCAATTATCACCAATCAAACCTTGCATACGGTTGGCACGAGGGATATTATTTCAGCTATTGTTGAACGGACTATCGAGCCTAATTTTCCTGTAAAAATTTCGCCCAATCCGTTTTCGGAATCGGCTGTTTTTGAGGGGCCCCTCAGTATTTTGGGCGATTTTGAATTGTTTGATATTACTGGAAAGGTTTTGAGAAAAGAGCCTTTTTTGGGAACGAGTTTTGAGTTTTATAGAAAAGGTTTATCGGCAGGTATTTATATTTTTAAGATTTCGGAAGGTGGTAAATTGTTGAGCGTGGGTAAGTTGATTGTGCAGTGATTATTTTTCTTTTATCTGAAACCCGAATATCGAGACGAAGGGGCCCCTCAGTATTTTCAACTTAAAAAAGCAAAAAATCCGAAAAGTTCACTTCCGAACTTTTCGGATTTTTTATTTTATGCGGCTTAAAATCCATGCGCTAACCAATGTCGTACATTAATGAAAAAACCATTCAGCCTCCCAAAACATTATTTAACATAACTTTAATAACACTTCGTCCTCAAATACACCTTATTTCGTCCTTTATTTACGTTCTTTGTATTATTAAATAAATCACACGAATTTTTCAATATCAAAAAACCAAAATAAAAATGGAAACAAATATTTCTTCAAACAAAATCTTGGTCGAACACCTTTTAGAAGCCTTCCGCAAGGGTGATTTAGCATTTCTTTCTCGTTATTTAAGTACCGATGTGGCGTTGACAACGCACGACAAACGGCACGTCCGCAATGCTCATTTGCATCAAGATTTTGCGAATGTGGTGCGCTATTTCGATAAACTCATGCGGGTTTGGAAGGTATCAGAATTGGAACTTCACGCCTACACGGAGCGTGAAAACAACTTCGCTATTTTGGGTCGAGTGGCGGGCAGTTTCAAGCAATCGGGTCGTTCGTTTGATATTCCGTGGGTGTTGAGTGTGGAATTGGATACGACGGGTCGCATTAAAAAATTGAGCGATTTTATTGATGTGAATCGTATGTTTTATGCGTAAAAAGAAGTATTGAGTAAAGAGTATTAAGTAAAAAGACAGACTAAAACATAGATTTTTAGTATTTTCAATCTTTTTACTCAATACTCTTTACTCAATACTCTGTTAGTTTGGTTAATGAATAATGTTTAAAATTTAAAGTCCTGTGTAAAAACATAGGACTTTTTTAATATCAATTCCCTTAAAATTCAGACATTACACCGAGAAAAGAAAATCAAGCAAATCGAATAAAATATGCTAACACGAATTAGAACAAATATAAAACCGAACCTGTCTGCCGACAGGCAGGTAAAACCAATTTGGATATAAACCTTTAATCATTACATCTAAATCAAATAAATTCGTGTCAAAATTTGTGTCATTCGTGTTAGCATATTTTATTTGTTTAGTTTAAAAAATTCAAGATGACAAATAAAGAAATAGCCCGTGTTTTTAACAACCTCGCCGCCATTATGGAACTCCATAATGAGAACCCGTTTAAAATTCGGTCTTACACGAATGTATATGTGACCTTGCGCAAACTCGATAAACCTTTGTCGGAAATGCCTCGTAGTGAAATAGATGAAATCAAAGGCGTGGGCAAGGCCATTGGTGATAAAATTCAGGAATTGCTCCAAACGGGCGACCTTGAAACCTACCGAAAATACGCTGACCAAACACCCGCAGGTGTGGTGGATATGTTGAACATGAAGGGTTTTGGGCCAAAAAAAATATTGGCGGTTTGGAAGAAGTTAGGCATCGAAACGGTCGGAGAACTCGTCTATGCTTGTAATGAGAATCGTTTGATTGAGTTGCATGGTTTTGGTAAAAAAACACAAGACGAAATCCGAAAAGGGGCAGAATATTATCTCAAATCCAAACACAAACGTTTTTGGGCTACCGCAGATGAAGATACCCTTATTTTAATTAAAAATTTAGAATTAAAAATTAAGTCGCTTGGGTTTAAGGATGTGCAAATTGAGAGAGTAGGTGCTTTGCGACGGCTCGACCCCGTGGTTGAAAGCATCGAATTGTTGATGACCGATTTTGATGATTTTACACAACTATTTGATAATGAACAACTTATACTTTTAGAAAATAAAGAAAATGCTTATTTAGCTAAAACCGAAAACGAAACGCCCGTCATCATATATACGTGTAAGGCGGAGGAGTTTGGGTCAAAAATGTTTAAATATTCGGGTAGCAAATCCTTTGTTGAGTCTTTTGTGAAAAATAGTGTTGACGCAGGAAATCCCGCAGACGGCGGGAAGGGGGTCGATTTTAAGAATCTTAAAACAGAAAAAGAGGTATTTGAAAAAGCGGGTTTACCTTTTATTTTACCAGAGTTGAGAGAAGAAGGTAATATTTTAGATTTGGCTCGAAAAAATCAACTACCCAATTTGATAAATTTGGGTGATATAAAAGGGGTCATTCATACCCACACGACTTATTCGGATGGTCTGAATACGCTGAAAGAAATGGCGGATTATGCCCAACATTTGGGCTATCAATACATCGGCATCAGCGACCACTCGAAGGCGGCTTTTTATGCCAATGGCTTGAAGGAAGACCGTGTAGAGGCACAATGGCAAGAGATTGATGAACTGAATAAATCCTATTTTAATTTTAAAATTCTGAAAAGCATCGAGTGCGATATTCTCTACGAAGGAGGATTGGATTACAGCGATGAAATACTGAGGGGGTTCGATTTTGTGATAGCTTCGGTTCATTCTAATTTAAAAATGAATGAAGAAAAAGCCACGTCTCGCCTACTCAAAGCGATTGAA
>JAYTMW010000261.1:0-5552 GCA_043728105.1 Saprospiraceae bacterium
TTCAATCGCTCATAACACAACTGAATTTGACGGTGTAAACGACCATAGGGCAAAACCAAATCTTGAATACTTTGATAGCCACCCAAGGCTGTTTGAATGCCAAACTGCGCAAAAACATTTGCACAAAGCCTCATGCTCGCTAAAAAAGTTAACCCCTCAGTATATGACTTCGCTCTGTGTTTTGCGCCGCTCAAAATCAACCAACCACCCCGAAATCCTGCGGCACGATAATTTTTTGACAATCCACCAAAAGTGACGGCCAAAGTATTTTCAACCATCGGTGCAACGGAATGATGTTGCACTTCATCATAAAGGATTTTATCGTAAATTTCATCTGAAAATAAAATCAAGCCGTGTCTTTCCGCAATTTTAACAATTTCTTCAACCACCTCTTTATCATATACGGCACCCGTAGGATTGTTTGGATTGATAATTACAATGGCTTTGGTGCGCTCGGTAATCTTTGATTCTAAATCTTTTAGGTCAGGATTCCAGTCTTTTTTTTCATCACATATATAATGTGTCGGCTTACCACCACAAAGACCAACCGCCGTTGTCCATAAAGGATAGTCAGGAGAAGGCAAAAGTACCTCGTCACCGACGTTTAGAAGGGCTTGCATACAAAGCACAATCAATTCGCTTACGCCATTTCCAATGTAAACGTCTTCAATTTGCGTGTTTTTGACACCAATGCTTTGATAATATTGCATAACAGCTTTACGAGCTGCAAACAAACCCCGTGAATCAGCATACCCTTGAGCTTCTCTGACGTTGGCAATTATGTCATGCACAATTTCGTCTGGTGTATCGAATCCAAAGGCTGCAGGATTACCAATATTGAGTTGAGTGATTTTGTAACCTTGTTGTTGAAGGTATAATGCACGTTCATAAACAGGCCCTCTGATTTCGTAACGAAGGCTTTCCAAACGATCACTTTTCTGAAAAGTTTTATTGGAGTAAGGCATACTTATTTGTTTTAAAAAAAATCCAAAAGATTCCGTTTGAAATCTTTTGGATTTAAATTGATGATGAATTAACGTTGCAAATATAGGTTTTTTACTTGTATGAAATATCGTTTTTTTGGTGGTGTTGGAACTTTTACAAACCTTTTTTAGTATCCATAACTAAGAGATAGTATTAGGCTCCTCAGTATTTTTCTTCTTTTACTCTGTTTGAAATCATTTATTTACAGAAAAAATATTGAATTACCAAACGAAAGTACCTACTGCTTTTTTACTCAAATCAACAGAAACTTGCTTATTATTTGCTTTAATATTAAACGTTTGGGCTTGATTGCTATCGTTGAAAGCAATTAAAACCTTTTTACCTGCGGGTGTTAAAAAAGCCACATTATTGACCGAGATAATATTATTTGATGCAATTCTTCGAGAACCAACGGGTACGAATTTAGACGCATGAGCGAGTACATAATATGCTGTATTTTTTATAACTGAGTTGTTTATAACGGTTATTGTGCCAAGACATTCCGTGCAACCACCTATTGTATGTGGCTCAAATCGCTCATCGGTAGCAAGATTCCACTCTAAAACTGTTTTAGCATAATTTCGAGATGCCCCAATGATTAAATTTTTTGTATGCCATTCTAAATCTCCGCCAAATCCACCTTTTGATGAAATATATTGTTCTGTAAAGTATATATTTTTATCAGGATGTTTGTTTTTCACTTGGCTCATAGCGTTAATATTGCCAGCGTATAAATGAAATGCGGAACCGTCAATAAAAGGTTTGGCTTCGGCATCGTCCAGGATTGAAATTGGATAATTAGGGTTATCGCAATTATGGTCAAAAATTACAATTTTAGTCGTTAAACCCGCTGCCTTGAAGGCTGGTCCCAAATGTTTTTTAATGAAAAGTGCTTGTTCTGCTCCTGTCATCACTAAACTTGGATTATTATTAGGGTTTTCGGGCTCATTTTGTGGGGTAATGGCATCTATTTTTATACCCTCTTTTTGCATGGCTTGAATATATTTGACAAAATATTTGGCATAAGCTGCATAGTATTCTGGCTTTAAACGACCACCTACCAAGTCGTTATTCGACTTCATCCAGGCGGGCGCACTCCACGGGGCAGACATCAATTTTATATTAGGATTGATGGCAAGTATTTGTTTTAAAACTGGAATTACGTCCGTTTTATCCATGTCAATGGAGAATTTCAATAACTCGGGATCAGCCGTTTGGGAGTCGTCATAAGTATATGCCGTGGCGTTCATATCAGATGCGCCGATGCTCAAACGCAAATAACTGATGCCAATACCTTGACTTGAAAACAAATCATTCAAAGCATTTTGACGCTCAATAGCAGTCAATTTTTGGTTTAAAACAAAGGTGCTACCGCCTGTGAGCGTTACGCCAAAGCCGTCCATTTCTTGGTAAATGTCCGTAGAATCCACTAAAATGGTTGAATTGCTATTGATTTTGGTATCAAAATTCAATATTCCAATTTGTTTTTGAAGCAAACTTGATTTGTCGGCGGTGGTGAGCCAAAAATCAACTTCGTTTGTTCCCGTAGGTGTAACGACAGGTATTACAGGCGTAACGATTATTTGTGGTTCTTTTGATTTTCCACAAGAAGATACGACTATGAGTATCAACGAAAAAAAAATATTCATCTTTTGCATGAGTTAATTTTTATGTTTAGATTAAATATTAAAATTACAATGAATTCTTGATTTTTAAAGAAATCAATCTATCGTTTTATAAATCAAATCATAATCGTGCGCAGTTGTAAAAATGGATATTGAATGCCATACTAAATTTTGATTTTTAGCCATTGTTTGCACTTCTCTAAAAAGTTCTTGTAATCTTAAAATGATTAAATATTCACATGCTTCACAAGCTGTAGCCAATGTTTTATCTTTATATTTTTCATTTATCATATAATCTTCAAACACTTTTTGCAAATCCTCAAAACCTGAAATGGTCATCATAGAATCAGCCGCAAAATTGAAATATGCGAGCCAATCTACATCATCAAGACCTTCACATTGCTTGTAAGCAAACATGTCTAAATACCATAAATCGTAATTAATCGTAAAGCCATTCATCTCTGAATAAATGGCTTTCACGTCAATTTTTTCTATGGCTTGATTGTAAAAATTATCAATAAAAGCCAATAATTCATCTTTTAAATGTAGCATATTTCTGCCAATAATTACATGAAAATCAGTAGTTGGCATGTCTATCAACGCCTTTTCAGCCGTATCAATTGCTTCATTTATTTGGTTTTGAATGACAAAATTATTTAACTTTTCTAACAAATCATTATTCATAATTACGATGTTTTTTTAGCATGGATTAAATTGCCTAATAGTTTGATAATCAATGCTTTATGAAATATTTAACGAATAAATATACCCTATTAATGCCAAAATACTGAGGGGCCTATCTTTCAATTTGTCAGCATTTCAAACGAAGCGGCGGGCAACGAAACGGTTACTTTACTACCATTTTGACTCACTTTTCCGTTAAAATTAGTTTTTAAAACTGCTTTACTCAAACGAGTCGGCATATCAAAAACCACATCACTTGCTTGTTTGCTTTTGT
Source organism: Saprospiraceae bacterium (assembly GCA_043728105.1). GTDB lineage: Bacteria > Bacteroidota > Bacteroidia > Chitinophagales > Saprospiraceae > JAAFJT01. Next base: position 3,568 of record JAYTMW010000261.1, read on the forward strand.
TGAAAACAGAGACGGTAACTTCGCCAAAATAATCCCTTAAAATCACGAATTGGTCATCTGCCGTTTTCAAAATTTCGGTATCACCGTACATCATTGAAAGGCGTTTGGCTCTCAATGTGGTGATTTTTTCGGTGGTGCGTTTGGTCTCTTTTTCGTTGTCGCTCCATTCACTTTCAAAACGCATCATGCGGCGGCAATCGGGGTCACCTGCGCCAGGCATACCCATTTCATCGCCGTAAAAAATGCACGGTACGCCAGGGATTGAAAACATCAAAGCGGTCATCATTTGTAAACGTTTGTAGCCGATGGGGTCGCCCACGTCAATTTTGCGGGCAAAACCCGCTTCACGGTCGCTTTCATCCCATTTTAGACTGCCGCCCGCCAAAGAAATTAGGCGAGGTTGGTCGTGGTTGCCCGTGACGTAGCCCATTGTGTTGTGATAACCAAAATAGTTAAACGTTTCTCGCAAAGTATTTTCCGCCACGCTAAAAGAGACGTTATCTTTAGCAATCACATCACGGCAATCGAAGTAAGTTGGGAAATCGAATTGAGAATCCATCATGCCCGAACCGATGTAAGATTGTATCAATTCCCGTGAGCCGTAGGTCTCGCCAATTTGATAAATATTTTTCCCTTTTGACATAACATCTTTTTTTAATTCTTTGGTCAAATTACGCCAAAAAGGGAGCTGAATGTGCTTCGAGGCATCGTGACGAAAACCATCGAGGTCAAATTTTTTGAGCCAATACATCGTAGAGTCGGTATTTGCTTTTATGACTTCGGGGCGGGTCAAATCTAAGGTCGGGATAAAATCGTCGAACCACGTTGTGAGACGCTCATCTTCCCAAATGCGGATGTTTTTTCGACCATCGGGCAGGTCTAATTTTGTCACCCAATCGGGATGTTTTTTGTAAAGCGGATGTTCCGTATGCACGTGGTGACAGACGTAATCCAACAAGACATTCATACCGTTTTTATGCGCCGACGAAACAAAATCTTTCATGTCCGCATCGTTGCCAAAATGCGGGTCAATCATGGATGAAAGCGTAGGCCAATAACCATGATAGCCCGTGTAAAAACGCTTCGGTTGCGGATATTCTTGATAGCTTGAATCGGGATTTTTAGTAATTGGCGAAATCCATAAACTGTTGATATTCAAGGATTTAAGATAGCCATCATTGATTTTTTGACTCATGCCCGCAATGTCGCCGCCTTGCCAATTTGCCATCGGATGCACCCGTGGATTAGGGTCTGGATTATCATTTTTTTTGCTGCCGTTATTGAATCTATCCACCAAAATAAAGTACATAATTTGCGTTTCTTTATCGTCCCGATTCAAAACGGAAGGTGTAGTAACGACCTTTCCGTTCTCCAAAGGAATCAATAAATCGTTGGATACCCCCTCAGTATTTTGGGCAAAAACACGGATGAAACTACGTTTAACAGCCTTGCTTTTTTCGGGTAATTTGATGGTCAAATTGCCGCCACGAGTCAAGGGAAAAATTTGCGTAATGCGCTCATTTTGCCAGTATCCGAAGATTTTGGTATAACCATTTTCGCAACCAATGACGACATCTTTATCGTTTGAAACGGTAAAAAGATGGGGTAGTTTTTTCAAATCGGGCTTCGCAACTATTTTTATGGAGCGTTTTCCAGACACCGTTTTGAGGTCGTTTGTGGGGTCAATTATTTCGGTACCGTCAGCAACAAAGGTGTATTCATAACTGCCGCCGTTGACGTTGAAATCCTTTTCCCATTTTCCATTTGCGCCTTTTTTCATCACGCCTTCCTTCGTGTTCCATGCGTTCATATCGCCCGTAACGGATACTTTTTGATAACCTTTATCGAGCAAATTAAACGTGACAGGTTTCTTTTGAGACGATTTTACTAAGAAATTGTACTGTCTCCCATCAGTCGTTTGTATAATCAAATTAGTTAAAAAAGAGGCATTGGCGGGTGCTTTTATGACGCACATTTTTTTATCA
>JAYTMW010000262.1:0-1773 GCA_043728105.1 Saprospiraceae bacterium
CGTTTTCAAAATTTCGTTGGCGTTTTCAGTCGCTTTATCCATTGAAGTCATCCGCGCACCATGTTCAGAAGCGTGTGTATCGAGTAAAAATTTATAAAAACTGGTTTGTAAAATGCTCGGCACAAGTTCTTGGAGCAAAGTTTCTTGATCGGGTTCAAAAATATAATCCGCTTTTTTCTTTTTCGGCTCACCCTTTACGATTTCCAATTTTTGAACAGGTAAAAACTGCACTGATTCAGCAAACTGCATCGCTGCATTTTTGAAACGGCTGTACGCTACTGATACGTGATCATACTTTTTAGCTTCAAAACTATCCATAACTTGTTGAGCCACTAACTTTACATTGTCAAAACTCAAATCGCTAAAAGTATCTACATAATCTGTAATAACCGTACAATTTGTATAACGACGACGGAAATAATCAGATCCTTTTTTACCGATGCAGATGATTGTCAATTTACCATTATCACGCTGTTTTGCATATTTCTCATTGATAGTCGCTACGGCTGCCTTGATAACATTCGTATTAAAGGCACCCGCTAAACCGCGATTAGAGGTCACTACTACCATGCAAGCGTTCTCAACTTCACGCTCCACACCAAATGACGTGCTGCTATCGCCATCCAAATTTGAAAGGATATTTATGAGCATTTCATTGAGTTTATCGGCATACGGGCGCATCTGCACAATTGCCGTTTGCGCTCTGCGGAGTTTCGCCGCCGATACCATTTTCATCGCTTTTGTAATCTGCTGCGTAGAAATAACCGACGCAATTCGGATACGGACTTCTTTTAAACTTGCCATTTTTATCTACTATCTATCTATTTTAATTCAAAATAGTTTTGTAATAATTAATAATGTACTGAAATACTGCTAATATTTCAGGCAATTGGTTGAGATAATAAATGCGTTTATCAATTTCTAAATCATTTTTTAAACACATAAATTGCCATTCATCACCCGTTGATACGCAACCATATATTTTATCAATGTCAATGCCTTTTTTTTGATTAAACATTTTTGCACCAAGCATTTGCGCTGCACATTGCGGAATACCAATATCTAAATCATTTTTTTTGGCTTCTACAACTTGAATTATGGGATAGTTGATGGAATATGAACCAATATCTTTTGCTAAAATAAAATCACATTCACCATTTAAGCCATTAGCGGCATCCACATTAAGATTTTCGCCAGAATATATCGTAAAATATTGTTGATGCTGTTTTCGCAAAGCTCTCAAAATAGGAATTAAAATCAACTCAGATTTCGCTTTTTCTGTCCGTAAAGGAAGCGTTTGAGCATCTGCCAAGTCATCTTTCAAGTCATCACTCGGTTCTACGGGTGATAATCCATTAAAAAGAAATGTTCTTTGGTTTTTCACGCCAAATTTTTCTTCAAGTAATTCTAATGTAAAATCTGAATAAGCCATGACTTTTTTTATTTAAAAAAATGACTTAAATGTGCTTAGATACTGAGGGGGTCTATATTCTATAACCCATTGATAGTCAATTACTTAACTTGAGAAACTACTTCAGCAGCCAATGCTTTCACGGTTGCCAAATCAGCATTCTCGAGCTTACCTTTACGGAAGTTTTCGAGGATATCTTTGTGGCGTGTTTCAAGAGCCAAATAGAAAGACTCTTCAAAAGCACGAACTTTATTCAAAGGCAACTGACCCAACAAATTGTTTGAACCTGCATACATAGCCGCTACTTGTTTTTCAACAGATACGGGTGCATATTGAGGTTGCTTCAAAAGCTCAACGTTGCG
>JAYTMW010000263.1:0-1696 GCA_043728105.1 Saprospiraceae bacterium
CTCCTTTTCCGATGTCTTTTGTGTAAGTAAAAGAATGTACTTTGTCGGTGTAGCCAAACCATTGAGCCGTTTTTCCTTTTTGAAAATTATTAAATACTGCTTCGGTTAAAAGACTTTTTTCGCAGTTGGGGCCATAAAAATCTGCCGCTCTTGCAATGCAGCCTCTGAGACCTCTATTTTTGAACGCATCCAATAATTTTTCCGCAACAGCTTTGCGCACTTCTCCTTTTTTACTACTTGGTTTCATTGATGTCGTTTCTGTCATTTCTCCCTGCACCAAGCCGTACATATATACGTTATCTACGAAAACCAACTTGGCTTTTGCGCTTAAACAGGCTTGAATAACATGCTCAATTAAGGGCAACCAATCACGTTGCCATATCGACAATTTATATTCTAAGCCGACACAGCAATAGACCACAGCCGAACCTTCAACGGCGTGTTTTAGGCTTTCGAGATTCATCACATCGGCTTGCACATGTTCCCATGCACCTACGAAAGGGCGACGACTTACACCTCTCACTTTCAATCCTTTTTCTAATAAAACACTGGCTATCTCAGTGCCTGTTATGCCGTTAATTCCTAATATTGTTTGCATATTTTTTTTTGTTTAAAATGAAAAAATAGAAGCCGAACGAATAAATGAAATTAACACGAATGAAACGAATATAAAAACGAATAAGACTAATTTGGATATAAGGAATGAAGAATCAATAAAAGTTTAAATCTTTACATCTAAATTAGAAGAATTCGATTTATAATTTGTGTTACATGTCTGCCGACAAAGGCAGGTTCGTGTTATCGTATTTTATTCGTTTGTCTTGCAAATTTAGGATAGCAAGGTTGTAGAAAACGATAACAATTGTTAATAAATAATGTAGCAACAGATTTATTGCTCACCACACGATTTTTTGACTAAAAATACTGAGGGGCCTCTTCTGAATAATATTTTTTGTTAAAATTTTAAACCTTTTTAAATAAAATACTATTTATTCGTTGTAACTTTATAGCCACCATATTTAAGGCAATTTATTGATTGTCAATTGATAACGTATAACAATTTTTAGCCATGATTCAGAAAAACAAAGCCATATTCACAACCGTTGGTTTTATCCTTTTTATACTCGGAAGTTCAGCCTTGGTATTGAGCCTCGTGGGTGTGAAATTTTCTTTCCTCGTTTGGCTCGATGCAGCGGGTGCGTTGCCTGGCTTCATTGCTCGTATCGTTATGATGGTGGGAGGCATTGTGTTAGCCACTTTAGCCAATACCAATTGGGAAGATGAAGAAGAAGAGGAATTGGAAAATGTTTAATTTTACAGACAATTTTAGTTCTACTTTGGCACTCTATGAACGGAAAAGGACTAAATGGATTGATTGATTTTTTTCAAAGAAAAATTTTTAATTTTTCTTTGAAAAAAATCAATCAATCCAAAAAACTTCCCTCAAGCACGCCTTTTATGCGCAGCATAAAACAGTGAGTAAATACATTAAATGAGAACTACAACCTATCCAAGGTCTTTAAAACCCTCGTATAATTATAATTGTTTGCAAGTAGGGTGCGACTTATTCTTTGAAAATTACTAAAAACCTTTTTATCAAAAAACTTAGTTCTTCGCTTACTAAGTGAAAGGACAAAATTAAACACATAGGCACTTATGATACATAGTATTATGTGTAAACCCTTAATAATCAACA
>JAYTMW010000264.1:0-12273 GCA_043728105.1 Saprospiraceae bacterium
TGATCCGAATGATAAAACGGGCTATCCGTTGGGTTTTGGGGCAACGAAAGGTGTACCCCAAAATCAAGATATTGAGTACATAATTCGTTTTCAAAACACGGGTACGGATACGGCTTTTACGGTCGTGGTGCGGGATACCATTGAAGCGAATTTGGATATAAAAAGCATCGAATGGGGTGCCAGTAGCCACAAATATAAACCCGATATTTACGGTCAAAACATCATAAAATTCACGTTTGACAATATCAATTTGGTGGATAGTTTTACCAACGAACCCGCTTCCAATGGTTATGTAAAATTTAGAATAAAACAGAAAAAAGATGTCGCTTTTGGTACTAAAATCCAAAACTCGGCGGGTATTTATTTTGATTTTAACGAACCCGTTATCACCAATAAAACCTTGCACACAGTGAGTAAAAACGTGATAAATGCCGTTGTGGACATTAACCCAAATGCCGTTTCAAATGTCAAAGTTTATCCAAATCCGTTTAGTGATTTTACGATTTTTGAGTTGAAAGAGGGGCCCCTCAGTATTTTGGGTGCTTTGAGTGTTTTTGAACTTTATGACATGACAGGCAGACGGGTTCGGGCGCAACAATTTGAAGGCAATAGCTTTAAACTTGAAAAAAAAGGTTTGGAAGCGGGTGTTTATTTGTTTAAGATTGTTGGGGATAATTCGGTGATTGGCGTGGGGAAGGTTACTGTTTTTTAGTATCAAACAGGCCCCTCAGTATTTCCACTAAAAATTGAACAAAAACGCCTTATGACCCACCCAGTCATAAGGCGTTTTCTGTTTTTCAAATTAAAAAAATGAATTACGTTTTTGATTTACGTTTGTAAAGTTGTTGTATCAAGCAATTTCAAATCTTATCTTTTTAACCTATCGAAAAATTGACACTCACAAAGTTGTGCCATCATACGTGTCATTTTTTTTTAGGAAAATAAGAAAGAGGTACTGTATGAGAGTACGGAGTGCCGTGTAGAAGTAATGGGTAATGGGTAATGAGTAATGCGTTTTTTTGTCATTCAGAAGGAATCTCTTTTTACCTCAAAAAGCACAAAAGAGATTCCTTCTGAATGACAAAAAACGCATTACCCATTACTTCCATACGGCACTCCGTACTTCCATACAGTACCATCTTTTTTATTATCCTAAAAAAAAATGACACATAAGATGGCACTTAGCCTTGAAAACTTGAAGAAAGGGGCCCCTCAGTATTTACACCTCAAAAACAAAAAAACGCCTTACGACCCACCCCGTCATAAGGCGTTTCTCGCTCAAACCAAAACATTAGTTCGTCCGTCCTAAAAAGGAGATTGTCGAAAGAGAACCATGCTTTTGAACGGCTACTTTTTAATTTATGCTATCTTCGTCCAAAATATTGATTTTTAGTCAAAAATACTGAGGGGGTAAATTATAAAATATTGATTTTCAATAAGTTATAAATATTTTACCCTTTTTAAAAATACACCGTACTGTATATGATTCGTTCTACTTTAATTATTTCATGCTTACTTTTCAGCCTAAAAACGACCTTCGCTCAAACGTCCACTTTGACGCTTGATGAGGCAATTGCTCGTGCTTTGCAACAAAATTTTGGGGTAAAAGTCCTTCAAAATGAGGTGCAAATTGCAACCAATAATGCCGTGAAAGGCAATGCAGGTTTCTTGCCCACGGTCACGCTCAACGTGGCTGAAACGCCGTCTTTGGGTCTCACGTATCAAAGTTTTGCGGGCGGCACAAGAGCCGATGTGAACGCCACAAATATTACCAATAACTTTAATGCCAACGCACAATTGCAATGGACACTTTACGACGGTCGGCGCATGTTTTTGGAACTCGATAGGCTCAAAGAATTGAAAGGATTGAGTGAAATAACCGTGAAAATTCGGAGTGAATTAATCATCGCCGATGTCATGCGGGCGTACTATAACGTGATTCGCCAACAGGAACTTTACAAAGGTATTCAAGAGCAAATGGATTTGTTTGAAGAACGTTTACGCATCGCTCAAACCCGTTTGGAAGTCGGCAAAGGCAATCAATTGGATGTTTTGCAAGCACAATCGGACTTAAATGTGCAAAAAACACAACTCACACGTCAAAAACAAGCCATCGGATTAGCCAAAATGACGCTCAACCAAGCCATGACCACCGACTTAAATTTTGATTACAACATCAACGATTCCTTCCGTTTGACCAATGATTTTGACTTAAAAAATCTGATAAATTCGTCGTTTCAACAAAATTTGGCGATCGGTTTATTAAAAAAACAAGAGGGTATTTTAATGCTCACAAAACAAGAAATTGAGTCGCTCAAAAAACCCCGTTTGACCTTCAACTCTGCCCTCAATTTGAATCGAAATGACAACACAGCAGGTCTATTTTTGGTCAATCAAAACAGTGGTTTGAACGCAGGTCTCGCCCTCACCTACCCGCTTTACGAGGGCGGCAACATAAAAAGACAGTCCGAAAATGCCAAAATCGGCATCGCTTCTCTACAAATTCAACAAAAACAATTGGAATTTGACCTGTCTTCGGGCTTAACCATTGCGTATCAAAATTTCAAAAATGCGGTCGAAATACTGAGGGGGGAGGAAGAAAATATGCAAATCGCCCGACAGAGTATAGTGATTGCGATGGAGCGTTTTCGCCTTAGTCGCTCTACGATTTTGGAGCTAAAACAGATTCAACAAACGTATGATAATGCCTTGGTGCGAGCCATTGCAGCGAAGTTTGAAGCGAAGGCGGCGGAGATTGAATTGATGCGGATTAGTGGTGGGTTGGTGCAGGGGAGGTAAAACCTACTCATAAACCTTTCTCATATTCATCTATAATTTGATTAACCTTTTCAATAGATAAATCAAAAAACTCACTTATTTGGGACGGCGTTTTGCCATTTTTGTAAGGCTTTAATACCATTTCTCTTTCTTTATTGCTTTCCCCTTTTTCAAGACCACGACCAAGACCAATTTCAATACCTTCTTCCCTCGCAAATTCAATTTCTCCGATGGCATCTTGAATCCTCATTTTGGCATTGTCGTAAGAGATGAGTTCTTCTTTTTTCCAATTGTGTTTATCGGCTTCTTGAAATGCCATCAATAAACCTTCGTCATCTACATAATTTGGTATCATCTTTAAATTCTCGGCATTTTTGATAAAATAAGTCCATTTGTCTTTCAAATTCACCAATTCGTGTTCTTTCTTTTTGAATTTTGGCAATTGAATGAAAGCAAATTTTATATCATCGAGCACATTATCGCCCGTTTCTTGCTCAATAGTTAAGTGTTTTGACAAATAATCAAGCCCTTTACTGATTGCAAAATCTAAAATACCAACGAAGTAAGTCGGGCGAAGTTTATGGTAGTCTTCACCGCTTTCTATCTGCATCGAATAATCTCTCGCTGCGTAATATTGAACCCGTTGTTTAAATCCTTTTTTACTCGCTACCTGCATTTCAACCACAAAACGCCGTCCTTTTTGGTCGGTTGCTCTTACATCAATTATACTTGATTTTTCCTCCGAAAGTCGAGGCAAAAGATAAGGATTGATGAATGTCACTGACTTGATACAATCAAGACCTTCCAATTCTAACACGGCGTTTAGAAAAGAAATTAAGGAAATAGATTTCTTGGCGTTTCCAAAAATCTTCCTAAATGCTATGTCGTTTTTTACGTCGGCAAATTTCATTGTCCAGTATTTTATTTCAAAGATAAAAAAAATTTACTACTGTATTGCTATTATTGAATTTTCGGAGAATTTTATTGTCATTTAGTATAGTGGAAAATTGGTTACAACAGTGTTTTTTTTCAAAATAATTCATTTTCAGATTGTATCTAAAAGAAATGTCAAATGACACAAAAGACAAATTCATCATTTCCATTTTAAGAATATTTATTCATAAAAAAACTAAAATAACCCAATAATAACTTAATTATTGCCGATTAACTTTTCATAAATTCTGCAAATCCAATATTTACATTTTCAACAATAAATATCTTTCAAAATCTTCTTACCTTTGTAAATCACTCATCCCAAATTTACAAAATCATTTTTTAGCGACCTCCTATTACAATGCCTCGGCGGATAAAATCCGCCGCTACAAATATTTATTCAACCAATTAATTGCAACTCACTATGGCAGATCCGAAAGGTTTTATGAAATACAGCCGTGAACTACCTCAATCTCGAAAGGTAGATGAACGCCTACACGATTACAAAGAAATCTACGAACCGTTGGCGGAAGAAAAAACGAACCAACAAGCGGCTCGTTGCATGGATTGTGGTGTGCCTTTTTGCCACAACGGTTGTCCACTCGGCAACATTATTCCTGAATTTAACGATGCCGTTTACCGCAAAAGTTGGGGTGAAGCCTACAATATTTTAAGCTCCACCAACAATTTTCCAGAGTTTACAGGGCGCATTTGCCCTGCCCCGTGCGAGGCCTCGTGCGTGCTGGGCATCACGAATCCGCCCGTGGCGATTGAGCATATCGAAAAGTCAATTATTGAATATGCTTACGCCAATAATTTGGTTAAACCCGATGCCCCCTCAGTACGGACGGGTAAAAAAGTGGCGGTTGTCGGTTCAGGGCCTGCGGGCATGGCGGCGGCGGCACAATTGAACAAAGCGGGGCATACTGTTACCGTTTTTGAACGAAATACCCGTGTAGGTGGATTGTTACGTTACGGAATACCTGATTTTAAGTTAGAAAAATGGGTTGTAGAGCGTCGAGTGAAAACGATGGAAGCATCAGGTATCACCTTCAAAGTGAACGTAAATGTGGGCGTTGACATCAAAGCGGATGAATTGTTGAAAGGTTTTGATGCCGTGGTTTTGAGTGGTGGTTCAACCATGCCACGTGATTTGAATATCCCTGGTCGAGACTTGAAAGGCGTTTATTTTGCGATGCAGTTTTTGGATCAAAACAACAAACGGGTGGCGGGCGACGACCTTTCAAACATGCCCGAAATCATTGAGTCAACGGATAAAAATGTAGTCGTGATTGGCGGTGGCGACACGGGTTCAGATTGTGTTGGCACGTCCAACCGTCATGGGGCAAAATCGGTCACGCAATTTGAAGTGATGCCCATGCCACCGAAGGAACGTGCTACCTCAACGCCGTGGCCTAATTGGCCGATGCAGTTGCGCACATCATCTTCGCACGAGGAGGGTTGCGAGCGTGATTGGGCCATCAATACCAAAGCATTTTTGGGCGATGCCGAAGGTAATTTACGAGCTTTACAAATCGTGAGAGTGGAATGGAGAGACGGCAAAATGCAAGAAATGGAAGGCACGGAGCGTGAAATCCCTTGCGAAAGAGCCTACATCGCCGCCGGTTTTTTGAATCCACAAAAAGAAGGTTTGCTCACCGATTTGGGTGTCGAATTTGACCCACGGGGCAACGTAAAAGACTCAAATTATAAGACAAATATCGCCAAAGTTTTTGCGGCGGGCGACATGCGCAGAGGTCAATCCTTAGTCGTTTGGGCCATTTCAGAAGGTCGTGAATGCGCTCGTGCAGTGGATGAATTTTTGATGGGACATTCCAATTTGGAGTCAAAAGATGCTTCGCTGTCGAAGTTGTTTTTGCAGGAGTTTGAGTTTGCTTGACAACTCTATGTGATATAACAGGCCCCTCAGTATTTTGACGAATATTGAGGGATTTTTTTTTATAAAATGTTGATTGTCAATAAATTATGCGCAAAATTTTTATTTTTTATTTCTTAATTTTTATTTCCAAACCGATTATATTTGTACTCTAAAACTAAAAAAATGAAATCTCCATTCATAGGGATGAATCCATGGCTCGAAGGGTATTTATGGGGTGATGTCCATAATGGTTTGGCAAGAGCCTTTGCGGAAATGCTTGCGCCACAAATTGCGCCAAAATACGTCGCCCGCATTGCCATTGCCACCATGTATGACAATGACCCAAGTTCAGAAATTGGCATTACTTATCCAGATGTTGAGTTGATGGGACGGAATAATATACTCAAAGAACCTATTACCGCTTACGGCAACAAAAAACCAACCGAACCTACTATTGTCACACGTTTTAAATTACCCATTGAAATAAAATTACCCATTGTAGAAATTAGGGATAGAGCGCAAAATAAATTAGTTACCGCCATTGAAATCCTATCGCCCGTCAATAAGCGTAACCCAAATTTGAAAAATTATCGAGAAAAAATAAACGATTTGCATCAAAATAATGTGAATATTTTGGAGGTTGATTTGTTGCGCCGTGGCACCCGTCCTTTCGTTTTCAAAAACAGCAATACCCATTATCAAATGATGCTTTTGAGAGCCAATACCGCAAAAGCGGCTGTGTGGGCTGTAAATGTAAAAGAAAAACTACCCATTTTACCTGTCCCATTGCTCTCGCCTGATGCTGATGCCGTTTTAGATTTGGGTGAGGCACTGAATATTATTTTTGAACGTAGTTTCTATCATTTATCCATTGATTATTTGAAAGATGAATTAGCACCGCCCGCTTTTTCGGTAGAGGATTTGGCGTGGATTCGAGGTGTCACTTTGTAGGTTACAGATAAAACCCGTAAGCTACGACAACCCCAACTTTCCATAAACAAAATCCCGTTCCAACTCCAAAATCTGATTCGTCGCCAAATCGCCCAAAGCCAAATTTTGCATCGTCACCCGTATAAGGCGTAGGCAAGGATGCAAAACCTTTGCACACATACGGCGCACTTGTCGGTTCTTGCCTTCGGTCAAAGTAACAGCAATCCAACTTGTGGGTTTTCGAGCCGATGCTTTGGCGGGCGGGTCACGCTCCCAAATCGGTTTTCCGTTGAAAAATACTGAGGGATCCTCCACCCGCACCACTTTGCACGGCAGCGTGTGATATATTTTCTTTTCAATTTTAATATCAACGCCAGACTGCATTTCAGCTATAGCTTCGTCGGTAATGATGTCCTCCACTTGCACCAAATATGTGCGCTCGTGCGCAAATTGAGGATTCAAAAGCGTGTGATTTAGACCTCTATCGTTGCTCAAAAGGAGCATACCTTCGCTGTCTAAATCCAAGCGGCCGATGGCATAAACGTCTTTTGGAAACGTAAAATCCAAGTCAGCGAGCGTCATTTGCCCTTCCACATCGGGCGTGAATTGGCAGATGACGTTATAGGGTTTGTTGGCAATAAAATATCTGAACATCGCTTTTATTGGATTTTTTTATTTAAGATAATAGAATTTTAATATTGAACTAAAATATTGACAATCAACTGATTACAAAAATTTCTACTTAAAAACTTTGCTAAAAAATATCCCGCAAATATGAACGAAACTAATTTAGAATTAGCCACAAAGACGATTCTTTTTTTATTTTTGCGCTCAATATTAAAAAAAAGAGAGCCTGTTATATTTTCCCAATTAGATATTTTTTTTTATAAAAATAAGAAAGATGGTAGGTCTCCCAGCGTTGATTTAACTCCTCGAAAAAATGTATAATAATGGTTTTGAGCGTTGATTCAACGCATCCAATAATTTAAAAAAATCAGCGTCACACCAGCAAAATCAGCGTCATCGGCGGTTTATAAAACGCAATCAAACAATCTATTTTTATGGAAAACTTCGCAATTAATCAACATTACATAGACTTAGCCCTCACGTATGGCCCTAAAATTTTGATGGCCATTGTCATCCTTTTTGTGGGTCTTTGGCTCATCAAAAAAATTACTTTGACGATAGAAAAAGGGATGGAAAAATCAGGTATTGACACTGATTTACGCCCTTTTTTAGTCTCCGTTCTAAATGCTTTGATGAAAGTTTTTCTCTTCCTCGGCATCGCCAATATGGTTGGCATCGAAACGACATCTATTGTTGCAATCATTGCCTCCGCCGCTTTTGCCGTCGGTTTGGCACTGCAAGGTACACTTTCAAACTTTGCGGCGGGCATTATGATTCTGATATTTAAACCATACCGAGTTGGTGATCAAATTGCAATGGCTACAATCAGTGGCAAAGTGAAAGAAATTGGTATTTTCAACACCATTCTTATCACGGGTTACAATAAAATTATCATCGTGCCGAACAGCAATGCCGTGAATGGTATCATTAGTAATTTCACATCAGAAAAAGTGGTAAAAACCAATATTCAAGTACCGATTCGTTACAATCAAGATTTTCCAATGATTAAAAATAATATCCTCCAAATACTGAGGGGTATGCCCGAAGTGTTAAAAGATCCGATACCCGAAATTACGATTGATAGCTTTGGACAAGACGGTTTTTTGATAAATATAGCTGCCGCCATTTTACCCGAAGACCTCGAAAATGTGAACGCAGAAATTAAAAATCAAGTGTATTTGGTATTGACCGATGCGGGTGTAAAATTGGGCATTAAGAAGTCGAAAGACAAGTGATTTTATTAAACTTGCATCAAGTTACTTTTTTACTTACTAAACCATTGAAAATCAATTCTTTACAACCTTCAAAGCCAACTCCCCAAACCCTTCTTTCGGCGCAATTTTAACATCACCACCCACCGAATTAAGAGCTTGAAAACCCACTTCTTTACCCGTCAAAACATCCAACCAAGTGGCTTTATAATTGCCTTTTGGCATTGATAAAACAAGTGTAAATCGTTCATAACTTTCGCAATAAATGGCCCATTGCGTGGCTTTATCCGAAAGGCAAAAAGACGTAGCACCCATTGATGCTTTTATGCTTTGATTATCTGGTTTTAGCTTTATCAAATTGAAACTTTCGAGATACCCCCTCAGTATTTTGAGCTGTTGGCGGAAGCGTGGGCTGCCTTGACCTGGCGCAATGTTGGTGGTATCCGTGCCATCCTCTTTGCCTACCGTAAATGAGTAGTCGAGGTTGTTAAATTGTGCGCCACCACTCATCATAAAACGCCATGCTTGCCGTCTGTACAAATTACCGTCACTGCCACTAAAACCCGTTTCGTTGAAGCAAATAGGCTTTTGAAAATGCGCATTTTGCGCCACAACCTCGGGCAAACAGTAGTGAAAACTCATCATATTTATGGCTGGGTCAATGCTTGAAACGGGGTATTTATAGTTGGTATAATTTTGAGAAATAAGGTGCTTTTTGGGCAATAAGTTCTCTTCTTCTTTGATGATTTCGCCAATGCGTTTTTGCCATTTTAAAGACCTTTCGTGAGCAATATCCATGCTTGTGCGCCATATATTCCAACTTTCTTTGAGCATATCACCTTGAACATAATCGTTCCAATTGCCTACATTTCGACCATTGTCTGCCCACGGTTCGTTTTGAATTTCAAAGTAAAAATTATCAAAAACATTCAACGCACGCACTATTTTGCGTACATAAGCCTCTAAAAAGGGTTGAAAAGCACCGTTTTCGATGGTATAAACCTTTTGATAAGGCGAATCAGGCAGATTCTGAATATTGTTTTTGGGATTCAATGGAGACAATGCCCAAATGCTTTTATCGTAAATGGAAGAAAATAAATTAACTTCAACTATGACTCCATTTACTTGCGCCGTTTGCATAAAATCAGTCAAGCGAGTGAAGTAATTTTCATCCCATTTTTCGAGGTCATATTTTGGCATCCCCTCAGTATTTTTAACATTTTTATCATTCCGAGCCCATGCGGCAATGAAGCGATTTTCGGACGGTGCCATCGTGTTGCGTTGGATGCCAAATGACGCAGCCACCTCATGGTGCGCCCCCGTAAAAAGGCGTGTAATATTGAGGTTATGTTGTTTCAGCGTAGCTAAATATTTTTTATAATCAAAATCAAGATTCATCACTGCGCCGTAGTGTTCACCCGAACCAATGAGTAATGTCGGTTTGCCTTTGTAGCTGAAAATAGCGGGGTTTTGAGGGTGAATATTGAGGGGTTGGCTGTTGATTGTTTTTATGCAAAAACAAAAAATAAATAGAGCGATGTAGTTTTTCATAAATAAAAATTTAGTTACCAGTTAAAAAAAATTAAGATTAATAATCTGATGCTAAAGTATTGATTTTCAATGAATTAAAAAGTATTTTTTTGTTGATAAATCTCAATAAAACACAAAGGCACAAAGAAAATAAAGAGTAAAATACATAACTCTTTCTTTCATTTGTGCCTCTGTATTTTATAAAAGTTTATACGTTATTAAAATACCTTTCCCTAAAAAATCAAGAACCCAACCTCAAATTTCTGCCGCCGAACACTCTCGTACAGACCACCCGTTGCAGCACCATCTATCAGATTTGTTAAACCAATTGTAGCACCCACACGAGGCATAATGGAGATTTTCCATATCCTAATCTCAAAACCAATACCCGCTTCTAAAGCCACATCGCCTGATTTAACGCCAACGGATTTTGTGGTACTACTCGAAATATCACCTATATAACGTGCGCCTACGTGAAAGGCGGGCGTGAAACGCTTGCTTTCGTTCCATTTCCAAATCAAATGGATTGGTATATCGAGGGTCAAAGGTTTGAAATCAGCTTTGGCATCAAACTTTTTAGTCGTCGAATTATACGCCAAACTTGAGCCTTGAAAATAGAGTGCGGCTTGTGGCAAAAGATAAAAACGCTTGCCCAAATTGATGCGGAGTGCAAAACCAACGTTGAAACCCAAGTCTGTTTCTGCCACATTATTACTCACGCCATTCACATCTTTTTGATTTATGGCCACCCGCACAATCGTAGGCCCCAAAATCAAAGCGGGTTGAAAACGTTTTATTTTAATGCTGTCTTTTTTCAAAACGGTCGAATCAACAACGGAAATGGTCGAGTTGATGGTATCATTTGTCGTATTTTGAGCAAAAAGAACGGTGTTTACTAATAAAAATAAAGAAATTGCGGTTAGTTTCTTAGACATGGCTTTTAATCAGTTTTTTTAAAATTAGGGTGTGAATTTCTGAAATATTTTAAGAATTCACAAATGAACAAGATATAATCATATAATTTTATGGATTGTTCTCATTTTTCTGACCTAAACGCATAAATTATGTTAAAACGAATAAGGCAAATTAAAAAACGAATAATAACAATTTGGATATAAACCTTTAATCATTACATCTAAATTAGAAAAATTCGTGTTAAAATTTGCCTTGTTCGTGTTGACATATTTTATTCGTTCAGCTTCGATTTTCTAATTGCTTTTTTACATTAATTCTGAATAAACATTTTTTAGTAAAATTAAAATAATAGATTATGAAGTATTCTCAGACTTTATTATTATTGCGTAGCCAAATTTGTTTGATTAAATTTTATATCATCAATTACTGCAATTTACGCATTTACAGAAATCATAGTCTGTTTTTATAAATTTGAAACGAGGCATTAACATATTATAATGAGATTTTATTTACACTTTTTTTTTATCAAATATACAAATAAAATAAATGAACAGAAGAGAAGCAATTTCTAAAATAGCGTTAATAATGGGTGGCACACTTTCAGGCCCCACCCTTTTCGCTATGCAACGGAAAGAATCCTTGAACCCACTTGCGCTGTCAAATGCACCGTTTATCTTAACCGATATGCAACGGAAAATACTCGCTGAAGTAGCCGAGCATATCATCCCAAAAACCACAACCGTGGGGGCAAAAGATGTGGGTGTACCTGCGTTTATTGAAATGATGTTGAAAGATTGCTATCGTGCGCCCGACCAAATGAGCTTCGTTGAAGGCTTAGTTGATTTGGAAAAAAAGAATTTTATGACCCAAACTGCCGCCGAGCAAATCGCCACTTTAACGCAAGTAGAAGCCGACACCAAAGAGCTGATGAAAGCATACGAAGTGAAGCAAGTGAAGGTCGGCGATAACGTGGATAAAGAAAACATGAACGCCAAAAAAGGTCTTCCTTTCTGGCGTTTAACAAAAGAATTGACACTTTTGGGCTATTTTACCTCAAAAGATGGCATCGCCGCTTCGTTTGTCTATGAGCCGATTCCAACTAAATTTGAAGCAACAAAACTCACAAAAGGGCAAAAGTCGTTTCAGTATTAGTTATTGGTGATTGGTGATTAGTTATTGGTGATTAGTAATGGGTAATGGGAAATAAGTAATGAGTAATCAAGATGAATACTTATTCCGACACCCCTCAGTATTTTACGTTTAAAAGCTCAGAAAGAGCGTGCTATGATAGCGATGGGTGAAGCCCATCGGACTCATCAGACAAATATCGACTTTAAAAAAAATTAAAAAGAAAAATATGAATATCAATATAGATGCAATCAAGAAAATCACCTACGATGCCATCGTTGTAGGCTCAGGCATTTCGGGTGGATGGGCTGCCAAAGAATTGACGGAAAAAGGCTTGAAAGT
>JAYTMW010000265.1:0-1859 GCA_043728105.1 Saprospiraceae bacterium
TAAAAGGCGCACCATGAGCGCAAAAAAAGGTGGCTGCGAACGCCCCACGTAATACGCGCGATTGCCGTTCGGAATATGCCCTACTTGATTCAACAAATAGGCGAAGTTATCCACCATATTTTGAATCATATCCACCCGCTTAGAAATTTGCAAACCGAGCATCGTAAAATAGCTATCCCAATAATATATTTCTCGAAACCGACCGCCCGGCACGATATACGGAAAAGGCAACGGAATCAAGGAGCTTTTTTCATCGTCAGGTTGGCGCGTCAGCACTGTCCAAAGCTGCCCGATGTGTTGTTCTGCCGTTTTATTTTCACCCTGTTTTTCGGAAGAAATGTCGTCAGCCAAATCCGTCGAGTATGTTTTAGGCAAGTCAAAATTTAATTCAACAAATTGTTTTAAATCAAAATTTGCATTATTTTTCTCTTGAAAATAAGCTTTTTCGATGTCTTGCATCGCATATTTAGGCAAACAATCGGGGAATGTTTTACCGTCGGAAAAAATATTATTCATTTGTACGGCGTCAAAAAGAGCCGCTGATTTATGTATTTGCATTCTCCGTTTTTTTCTGAATTTTATTAAAAAAGAACAAGCAAATGATGAGCATACTGAGGGGTATCAATGAAAAATAAAACGCTGATTGACCACCAAATTTTTCAAAAATATTGCCTGTAATAATTGACCCTGTCGTGCCTCCCAAAGCAGAAAAAACGACGATTAAGCCTGACATCGTCGCATGTTTATTCGCAGGTAAACTACTGAGAATCAATGAGTTAATAGTTGGATAGACGGGTGCAATGAGCAACCCAATCATAGGGAAAATAAATGCCGCTAAAGGTGCGTTTGACCAACTTGTAATTTCCGTATTACCTAAATTTTGAGCTAAGGGAATAGCTACTAAAACCAGTATACCAGCACCTAAAAGACAAATCATCAAAACAGCAAACCAATGCCATTTTCGAAGCACTATGCCAGCTGCAAAACGTCCAATAGCTGTAGAAGCAGGTAAAATACTCGCCATACCCATGCTTAAAGAAAGTGGCAAATGGAGCACTTTATTATTGAATGTCGGTAACCAACTCATTATGCTTTGTTCTATCAAAACATATAAAAATACACTCGCAATAAAAACCATGACTATTGGTAAAACTGCCAGTTTGAACATATCTGCAAAATCTTCTTGCAAAGGTCTCGATTCTTCTATTTTTACAGAAGATTCGTCAAGAGGTGCGCTAAGTAATAGTAAAAAAGCAGCTACGGATATACCTGCTAAAAGATAATATACTTTCAGCCAAGCAGTAGATGCAGGATTTTTATCGTCAACAAACGAAGCAAATATAAGACCGCAGGACATGACGCCTATCATAAAAAAAGACTCAATAAAATTCATGAAACTTGCATGGTCTTTTTTATTGTCCGTAACTAAGCCGATAGTAGCAAAAACAGATACTTTTATCAAGGCGAAACTTGCTCCAACTGCTGCAAATAATAATTTGGTAGTACCAAATCCGGGAAAAGTGACCATCATAAGGCACGCTAAAGTCACTATAGCCAATGC
This sequence comes from Saprospiraceae bacterium, assembly GCA_043728105.1. GTDB lineage: Bacteria > Bacteroidota > Bacteroidia > Chitinophagales > Saprospiraceae > JAAFJT01. Next base: position 1,562 of record JAYTMW010000265.1, read on the forward strand.
CACAAGCATGGATTTTTTATAGCCAATTCTGACCACATACGAAGCCACCAAAAATGAAACAATAGCAATGCTGAGATCTTTGAATGCCTCTAAAACACTTGCCGATGATGGAGAAATGCCGTAATTGCCTTGCACCTGTAGGATTACATTACCCACGCTGTTGAGCAGGATAGCAAAAACGAAATAATTGAGAAAGAGAGAAAGTTTGATTTTCCAGTTTGCCATAATTTTTATACAATTTTAGGTTGTAAATATTGCTATAATTTTAAGAAATCAAGCATTTATTTATTAAATTTTT
>JAYTMW010000266.1:0-13383 GCA_043728105.1 Saprospiraceae bacterium
CTTATTCCTTTATAGTCAATGCGCCATTTAGCATGGTAACTTTTTTTAGAGAGGATTCGACCAAAGTGACTGAGGGATATTACAGCAATATTGATGGTGGATCACACGGTGTATTGGTCATTACGAATGTAACTGCCGACTCTTTGGTAACGGGTACATTCAAATTTATGCTTAAAGACCCTGTTACGAGTAAAATTAAAGTCTTAGATCAAGGTGTGATAACCGACTTAAAAGTTGTGAATAACAAATCCATAACGACTGGCGGAACCAATACTTTTAGTGCCAAAATAGATGGTGTCCTTTGGTCTGGCAAACAAATTTTAGCCTCTAATTATTTCGGTAAAATCACCATCAGCAATTCGGATGGTACTAAATCAATGGGTTTTCAATTAATCGAAACGATAAAGCTTGGTACATATAACATGGATATTGGTAGCGATTATCATGGACAATACAGCCCTACCCTGTCCTTAACCAATCCTGAGAGCTATGTCGCTTCTCCGACAACAAGCAAATTAATCATCACAGAGCATAATACAACGACAAGGCAAATTAAAGGCACTTTTAATTTTAAAGGTACTCTTTTTTCAACTGCCAGCACCAAATCTTATCTGATTACTGAGGGGGCATTCAGTGTGAAATATTGATTGCTCTTTCAAACAGAATATTCATACGAAAAAAGTTCTGCTAAAGTGATAACCAAATCGCAATGGTGATACTAATGTGAATAGGAACGAGTAAAGAAAACATCACTTTATTTTTTACTTGTTACAACTATCTAATTTAAAAATGTTTTAATGCGATTTAGTGCTTAAATTACAAGATTAAAAATTAAATCCTTGGTTATTTGGCTCACCCTTCCCTTCTAATATTTCTTTCCATCTATTTTCTTACAAACTCACCATTCATCCTTTAAATTATCAACCAAAATGAAAAAAAATTCCTTACTAACTTTTGCCATAATGCTAATGAGTTTATGGCTGACTGCGCAAACACCTTGTCAATTGACGGCACCCGTTGCGGGGAGTTCGTGGATTGCAGGTGCGACTATGACGATAAATTGGAATACCACCGCATTCACCACCAACGTCAATCTTGTGCTCATTGATTATACTGGTGGTGGTGCAGGGAATGTTGTGTTAAGTATAGCTGGCAATATTGCCAACTCAGGGACTTACAATTGGGTAATCCCTAATACATTGCCATCAAAGTGTGTCTATGGTGTGTATGTAGAGAATGTAGGCAAAACGAATTGGTGTTATGGACCTGCCAATATTTGTATTAGAAAGTCCAATTGCGATGCCAGTTTCTCTTTTGCCCCTATTGGCAATTGTGGCAATTTTCAGTTTACAAATACTTCGGTCTCACCAGGTTTAGACAGACCTGGATATTCATGGAACTTTGGCGACTCCAATAGTGGGGCAAATAATACATCAACGGCACAAAACCCGACGCATCAGTTTAGTGCTTGTGGTATTTATAATGTCTGTACAACGGTTACGGGAACGGGCTGTACTTCTACAATTTGCAATACAGTTACTGTATCCGACATTACGCCACCTGTTGCTCGATGCAAACCAGGTGTCGGTGTCATTTTGGATGCTAACTGCCAATATAATGTAACAAGTGCTTTTGTTGACAACGGCTCGACCGATAACTGTCAAATTAAGTCGCTTGTTGTCAATCCTGCCATCCTTTTTGGTTGTGGCAATACAACTGTTACTTTGACCGTGACTGACTGGTGTAATAACAAAAGCACATGTACAATGGGCATTCAGACCATTGAAACTGTGCCGCCAATTATTACCTGTCCACCAACTGCGACCGTTACTTGTACAAAAGATACAATCCCCTCAGTAACAGGTACTGCAACGGCAACAGATAATTGTCCTGGGGTTATCACTTTTACCCATTCAGATATTGTATCGGGTAATTTCCCATGCGATGCAACGATTAGACGAACTTGGACTGCAACAGATGCTTGTGGTAATTCATCTACTTGCTTTCAAACTATTATTGTGAGAGACAATGTGCCGCCTATTATTACCAATTGCCCAACCAGTCAAACGGTTGGCACCAATGCAGGCGTTTGTTACTACACATTCCCAACGCCATTGGTCATAACGGCTACCGATTGTGATCCAAATCCAGTCATTACTTGCACTTGGACAGACCCCAATGGTGTTGTTTCACCATTGACTGCTCAAACACAGTTTCCGAAGGGCGTAAATTCTATAAAATGCACAGCCCGAGATAAATGCGGTAATGTGAGCAAAGATTGCTTTTTCACTTTGACCGTTGTTGACAATCAGCCGCCTACCATTACTTGCCCCCTCAGTATTTCAGTCGTTGGGAGCATAGTTGCGCCTTCAACTTTGTGCAAAGCCACTGTGAATGGCATTGCACCGATAGTCACTGACAATTGTCCGATGTGGAATGTTACTTATACAGTTACTGGTTCGACAATAGCATCAGGTTCGACCGATGCAAGCGGTACCATGTTTATGCAAGGTATTTCGACGGTTACATATACTGTGACGGATATGGGTGGCAATAAAGCAACTTGTAGTTTTACAATTAATGTTAAATGCGTGCCTTGCCTTGCCTCTTTCACTTATGCGATTTCGGGCAGTTGCAATAACATACAGTTTACAAATCAATCTGGTGGTACGCCGCCTTTGACGTATATATGGACTTTTGGTGACCCTAATTCAGGTACAACAAATAATACTTCGACTGCTCAAAACCCCATACATCAATTTACAGGTTGCGGCGCATATAATGTCTGTTTGTATTTAACAACAGGCGATGGTTGCCGTGATACATTCTGTCGTCAAATAATTATTGACAACACCGCACCGAACATGACTTGTCCAGCAAATATGACAGTTGCGTGTATTAGAGATACCGCCACAAGCATAACGGGCAAACCAGTTGTCTTCGATAATTGTTCAGGCACAGTGACTGTCACTTATTCAGACGTTATTACTGGCACCTTGCCTTGCAATGGCATAATCAAGCGCACTTGGACAGCCCGAGATTTTTGTGGCAACACGGCGACATGCGTTCAAACCATAACAGTCAATGATATTACGCCGCCTAATATTGTCTGTCCACAGAGTTATACTGTCAATACCAATGCAGGAGTCTGCTATTACACAGGCGCATTGACGGCAACTACAGCAACCGATAATTGTGATCCAAACCCCACAATTACATGCTCATTGCTTACGCCGACCAGTTCAATATTAATAACCCCACAAACTCAATTCCCAAAAGGTATCAATAATATTTCCTGTATAGCCCGAGACAACTGCGGAAACACCAGTACCGCTTGCACTTTTACTTTAACTGTCGTGGACAATGAGAAGCCGACGATTACTTGCCCCCTCAGTATTTCAGTCGTCGGCACTCAAACACCGCCGCCCACTCTATGCAAAGCCATCGTCAATGGATTGGCTCCAACAGTCACTGACAATTGCCCAATGTGGACGGTTGGATATACCATCTCAGGCGCAACAACTATCAATAATGGCGTCAACGATGCCAGCGGCACCATGTTTATGCAAGGCATTTCGACGGTGACTTATACGGTGACGGATATGGGTGGAAATAAGGCGACTTGTAGTTTTACGGTGACGGTGAGATGTGAAACGCAAGGAGAATTGAATCTCACCTGTGGAATGGCTGTAGTAACCTGTTTTTCAGGAATAAAGAATAATACTGTTGACAATACAGCACCAGTCATTGCCATATTTGATGTGCGAGATGCTTCGACTGCCACTTTGGGAAATAATTGGGCAACGCCTAAACAGATGTTTTCAGAAGGTGACGCTGCACATTGTGGACAAGTTTTCGGATTAGCGATTGACAATAGTGGTTCAATTTTCACGACAGCCAGTACTATTTTCGGGGATGCTACAAATATACCGGGCTTTGCTTGGGGACCAGGTGGAGCGGGTGCTATTTATAAATTTACTTATACTGCTGGAGTATGGGTGCGGAGTTTATTTGTCAGTTTGAACAATAGTGGAAGTGGTTTAGGCAATATCACTTATGATAAAACAAACAATCAGTTTTTTGTAACCAATTTCCAAGATGGTTTGATTTATCGAATACCCAATGTGAATACTCCTATTCCAGTATTTTATCAACCAACGTTAACAACCACCTTTACGAGTACACATACTAACTTTATACCACTCGGAAAACGACTTTGGGGTATTGGCTATAATGAAGTAGAGAAAAGAGTTTATTTCGGTCGTTGGAATGAAGACAATGGTTCAAGGAGAGCAGTCAATATTCACAATGAAATATGGTCAGTTGGTTTTAATAATAGTGGTAATTTAGATCAAAATACCGAGAAAAAAGAAATTACAATTTCAGATTTTCCAGAACTATTTAATCCTCCAGCATATTCAAATCCAGTTTCTGATATTGAGTTTTCAGAAAATGGAGATATGCTCATAGCTGAAAAAGTTATGTTTGCTGATATTGGATTTGCAACCAATCCTTCTCCTGGTGGTTGGGGACACAAAGCCAGAATTTTCCAATTCAAAGGTAATAGCGTAATTGGTTGGTCACCAGCCCAAGAGATTTTTATTGGAAACGCCGTAACCAATCAAAACTCAGCTGGCGGTGTTGATTATGGCTATAAAGATTTAGATTCACTTACTGGCAAACTCACTGGTTGCGATAGTTTGGTATGGGGAACAGGGGATGCATTGATGTATCAAGGTGATAATAATTTTAATAACTCGCCTAATTATGTATATGGTATTGGAGCTATGCCCGTCAACGGTAATACTCCGACTCCCAGTCCTATTACAACATGGGTGGAAAGCACCAGTATTTATGTAGATTTAGATAATGACCTCAATAATATCTTGAAACTCCAAATCGGTGATGTAGATATTTTTAACTGCCCATGTCCACCAAAGATTGACACCTGCAAATGCGACACCTTCGCCAACCTAAACTTCCGACCAACTCAAGGTGCACCCACCCAATTCATAAAATGTGGGGAGACATTGACCATTGGTTGTAATCCTAATTTCAATCCTGTCATTGCGGGTAGTTTTACTTGTTCGGGTACTAACTGTATGCCTTCTATGCCTATTATTCATTGGGAATTGAGTCAAAATGGGGGGTCACCGTTTGCACAAGGCAATGTAAGTCAATCATCATCAGGATTTAGTCTGCCGTTATTAGCGTCTTATTTTACAACGGCTGGTTCATACGAGTTGACATTATCAACAAGTTGTAATGAAAAGGCTTGTCCGCCTTGTACGTTCATCATTAAAACATCAGGGTGTCCACCTTCTTGTTGTCAAAATTTTGAGGCTTTTAGTCAAAATGTGATGAATAATGTATCATTGGTAGTTGATAAAGCAAAATGCAAAATTGCTTTGAACATAGGCAACCTACCCAATTGCGACATGATTCAAAATATTAATTGGGGAGAAGGGCCTATTGATTTTGGACCTTATATGGCTGGTAATATGCCAATGCACTCCTATACAGGCAGCGCAACTTATATTATTTCTTATTTAGCAGTAGAGAAAAATCCAGTTAATGGAGCAGTTTGTTTTGAAAAACTCGTGCGTGATACTATTACACTTATATGCAATAACACTGACACCTGCCGTTGTTTAGGATTTGCCAATATGTCTTTTTACAATAACACATGGCAACCTGTAGTAAAACCGGCTAAATGTGATTCATTTTATACATTGCCGTGTACAACGAATGGTGGACTATTCTTTTTTCATGGCAATATGCTTTGTTCCTCAAAAGCCTGTTTATCGGATTCGGTAACTTGGTCAATTGCTCAAGGCAATATAAAAATAGCCAGCGGTACGGCTGCACTTCATATGATTGGAAGTTTGGCAAGTGGTCACTTTGATATTACGCTCAATCCAGCCTTGTTTACACCTGGTGTTGCCTACACGATGACGGTAACGGGCAAATGTGGCAACCAAGTCTGTACGTGTAAAATCAATTTCAATTTTGCACCATGCCCTTGTCTTTGCGACAATCTTAAAAAGGATTTGTTAAAAGGCTTCAAAGTAGTCGGTTCTCAACCTTTGACAATTTGCAAACGGACATTTATGCCAATTGCCTTGTGTCCAAATGATGTGGTGACTTGGACTCTTAATGGAGTTGCCGTAGCAGGAACAACTACTGGAAATAATATCAAAACAATTACATTCCCTGGTTCTGGTATTTATACTATTTGTATGAATGTCGTTCGCACTGAGACAAGTGGCAAAGTATGCGAAGGAAAGATTTGCCAAAAAGTGAAAGTAAAATGTAAAATTGGTGGCGTTGATCCAAACATTGCATTCTGTAATGACAATAAGGTCTTAAATGGTGATTTTACTGAGGGGGCCATTGCTGGACATTTAGATGCATCAGGCGTTATATCTGATTGGAAATTATTCCCTAATATCGGTGACGGTTTTGTCTTCGTGGATGATAGTACAGGAAGTGGCAATGCAGGGCATTTGGTACTCAACGGTGGCAAGGCAAACTTTGGAGCAGTTTGGCAAAAGGTGAATTTAACGCCAAACACTTACACCACTTTAGAGTATGATTTCAAAAACTACTTGGGTGAAAGTACGCCAGCAGGAACTGTATTAGAATTTAGGTTGGAACCCGATACGCTATCAGGTGGTCCTTCACAAGTTCTGTATACTCAATCCATTAAAGATACCACTATGTCTTGGACAAGTGCTTTGCTATCAGTCAGAGTTAGTCCGAACCAAGATTATAAATATCTCATCGTCTGCGTTCGGAACGACAATGATACCAGTAAATCAGTGATAGGACTTGACAATTTGGTCATTTGCACGAGTAATGTCAGCGGTATTGACCAGACATCTTTGTTGAAAAAGATTCACATATTCCCGAATCCAAACTCAGGTGTATTTACTGTTGAATTGCCAACGCCTGCAACATCCAAAATGAAATTACGAGTCACCGATCTCACAGGACGTTTATTGTTAGAAAAACAAACCGAAGAGGGAAACTCAATTCAAACGGTGAAAGCCAGTACTTTACCAGATGGTTTATACTTCATACAAGTCATTTCTGAAGGCAAAGTAGTAGCGATTGAGAAGTTAGTGAAACAATAAAACAGCATTTATAACCACATGCAGCTTATCCAACAGCCGGGCAGTTCTGAAAACGTATCAATTTTAGAGCGGCTCGGCTTTTTTCTATTTTACATTTATTTTAAGATTTGAAGCTCAAACGCTTAGCCATCATTTGCGCCGTCAAAGCCAATTCCATCACCAAAAAACAATGTGCTTGCGGCATCGCCGTTTCCGTCCGATTGATGACATCATTCACGAAAAGTTCGCCAAAAGGCAAGGGTTCTTTGTTGCAATCTATATGAATGGTCTCTTTTTGATTCACCAAATACAAGTGGTTGCCGCCTTCGTGGCTTGCAATATCCACATTTTTACGAATTTCTATGTAGCCCTCCGTGCCGAGAATCGTCAATCTGCCGTCGCCCCACGTATTCAAACCATCGGGCGTAAACCAATCCACCCGAATGTAGCCCGTGCCGTTGTTGCCTCTCACCATCACGTCACCAAAATCTTCAAACTTCGGGTATTGCGGATGATTCACATTACCGATTTGTGAAGCCACAATTTCAGCCTTGGTTGAACCCGTGAAATACAAAAATTGGTCAAATTGATGCGAGCCAATATCGGTGATGATACCACCCGAATTTTTGTAATCGAAATACCATTCTGGTCTTGTTTTTACATTTGTGCGGTGCGGGCCCATGCCAATCGTTTGTATCACTTTACCGATTGCGCCCGCTTTCACGAGTTCGCCCGCCTTCACAGTTGCTTTATTTTCAAGCCTTTCGCTATACATAATCGCAAAAATGCGCTTGGTTTGCTTCTGAACGGCCCGCACGGCTTTCAGTTGCTCCAAAGTCGTGATGCCCGGTTTGTCCACCAAATAATCTTTGCCGTGCTGCATCACTTCAATGCCCAACGGCGCACGATTGAGGGGAATATCTGAACTTAAAATGAGCTGCGTGGACTTGTCTTCCAATACCTCTTTTTTACTCGCCGCCAACTTTGCGGTCGGATATTTTTTAGCAAATGCCTCCGCAAGGTCAGCCTCACGGGCATAAAAAGATACCAACTCACCGCCACCACGAATGATAGCGTCCACCATACCATAAATATGACCATGATTGATGCTGATGACCGAGAATTTTATCTTGGGCGGAATCGGCGGTGTTTCCTCGGCAACGGCTTCCTGTGGCAATGCGGCAAGGAACGTCAAACCAGAAGCGATTTTGGCAGTATCTTTCATAAAGGTACGGCGGTCTAATTGTGCGTTTTTCATAAGTGCTTTTTTGAAACAATGATAAAATGACTTGTTGCTGAAAGAATGAACAAACTTAATATTTCTATTCTGAAAAAAAACAGTATTGTGTATAAGAAAATTAAATGGTGCAAAAATTTACTAAATGTTGAAAAAAAAAGAATGCTCTGACTTGAAAATCCCCTTGCTATAAGAGGGACTTGCCTGCCACTTCTTCAATCTTAATAATAACGTAGAAAGCTATTAAACGTAATACTTATAGGCCCTTATTCTATGGACAATGGTGCTAAATTATGGTCATTTGTGGTCATACAATCAATGGGAAACGCATATATGGTTTCACAAGTAATAAAAAATAGCTGAATCGACTATTTTTTGGCCAATAATTATAATTTACATTTGTAAGTTATTAAAAAAAGAACTTCTTTCACATATCCATTCTCTCTTTTAGCTATAGAGCCGCCGTTTGTGTTACAATTTTTTTGACGAACCATTTTGGTAAACAATATTAAAAACCAAATAGTAAGTAGGGCAATCATAAGTTTTAGTTTAAAAAGTGTTTGAAAAAACAAGAGATTTTATATGAATTTTATACAAACGGCTGAAAAGCTTTATACTGAAATATTAAATATTCAAAACCCTTTGTATGAAAAACATAGGTTGAATGCTGCACCGCCAGAAATGATTAATATTCAAGATTTTTCATTGCACGAACACAATGTAAAAATTGTGTTTGACCAAGTTAACTTAAAAATTATATATGTTTCGGGAAGTTTTGAAGAAATGACAGGATACAGTTCTGCCGAGTTTAGTAATTATGCACTGGCAAAACTGTTTAATCATATTAATTTAGACCACTTTATGTATCCCTATCACATGGCAAAATGGACGAAGGATATTTATGATAAAACAAAAACACTTAAAAATTTGAAGGTCTATACATGTGGTTTAAAGGTCAAAAATTATAAAAATCCCAAAAATCTTCGCCTCTTAATTCGATACAGTCCATTAGAAGTTTTTGAAAATGATCTTGTTAAGTTGGCAGCTATAACGGTTGATGATATTACACATCTTGTGAAAAACGACCACTATTTGCTACGCATGGAATCAGGAGAACACGGAGAATTTATTAACCATTTTTCATCTATCGAAAAGAAAGATATTCCCAAAGAAATATTATCCAAAAGAGAAAAAGAAATATTAAAATTGATTGCTGGCGGTAAAGAATCAAAAGAAATTGCGGCAGACCTTTTTATTAGTGTCAATACGGTTGAAAATCATCGGCGCAATATGATTATGCAAGTGGGCGCACGTGACTCTACTGCTTTGATTCAGTTATGTAGAATGATGAATATAATTTGATAAAACATATCCCAGCTCAAAATAAAGTTTATTTTATGCCCATCAATTATATTTATAGAGGCTATATAAGTATTTTAAAAAGATAAGAAAGTAAAAATAACGACCATTTGTCTCATAAATAGCCGAACCGACTATTGTTTAGGTTTACTTGATTTTCAACCTTTGTGAATAAATTGATAAAACAGCTGTAATCACAACTCGTGATATATAATTATTACAAACTTAACATAACTAAATTTTTCAATACAAAATAAGGGCTATTTAATCCAAACAAATAAATTATTTTATCAAACATGCTCTCATTAACCGAAGGTTAAGATTCTTTTTCGATTAAGAAAAAGGGATTCTATCAGTATTTTTTTCAAAAAAGCATATTTTTTTATTCATTATTTTTTTCTGGAATCGGCTACATTCTAAGAAACTTATTTCTATGTCTTTTATTAGAAATTTCTTTTTAAACATGGGCTATAATCATAATAATTGAATTTTTTTAATGAAAATTTGATTTTAATTTAAGCGTGATTAGCTTGTTATATTCAACTTTACTGCCTTATGTAATTTAGTCATTTTGAGAAACACAAAAGTATTTTTAGAATATCTTTTGAGATTTTATGATAGAATATGATTAAAAATAAAAGGCAATAAAGTAGAAGATTTTTTATTATTTGTGACCTCGGTTCGAGAGGTTTTCTTATTTTTTTAATAATTCAAATATTAAGTAACAACTTCTGAATAGACTGTGTTATGTCTATGGATTAAGATGCGTTGAAAGCACATCTCGCACCCTCGTCCAACGGATATTCTGATACCGATTATTGTCCAAAGGATTCATCAAGCCCCGCCCATCCAACATATTGTGCATGTATTGCATACCTTGCCACGCAGGGTAAAGTTCATCTTTGCCCGACGCAAAAAAGCGAGTCATTTTGATGATAAAACCAAACATACCCAAGCCGCCAGGACGGAGCATATTATACTTTTCGCCCGACACTTCACTCATAACATCTTTGATTTCAACGGCACTCAATTGTTCGCCCGCAATGCGCAAAAAGCGTGGCGTGGTATCATCCAAAGCGGCGTGGGCAGTAAATGTGGCGATGTCTTTTATGGTTGTAAAATCCATGCGTTGATTGCCGTTGCCCCAATGAAAAACACGTTTTTTTAAGAACAAAATCATCGGCATTTGCCCTGTCAACATATCCATAAACGCCCCGTTGAAAATGGTGGTGGCTTTGATGGGTGCTTTATCGAGATGGGTGTGAAATTCACGTCTCCAATCCAAATTGCGGTTACTTCCGTCTTCAAATTTTGTAAAATCGGAGGAATAATCAGAAGGAATAAATCGAGGAACACCAGCCACAACGGCGGCATCTAACAATACTTTTTGGGCATCAATAATCACCTCACGCAAGCCCGACAGTGCGGACACTACGCACGTTGCACCCTCGCAAGCCTTAGCGATTTCTTCAACGTTCCACGCTTGAATCAGAAACACGTTTGCACCTTGTTTTTTCAAGTTATTAACGGTTTCAATATTGCTCGATGAACGCACAAGTACACGGACTTCTGCCCCTTGTTCTAACAAATTGGTCGTAATTTGACCACCCAGATTGCCTGTTGCGCCTGCAACTACTATGATTTTTTTCACGTGCTAATTTTTCCGTAAATGTATTAAATTATGCGTTGTCCAAACGAAGTTGAGAGATTTATTTCTCGCTATTTTGGTTCAATAAAATACTATTTAAACCAAACAAACTGTACAAAGGGATGTTGATGAATTCTCCTTCTCATACTTAGACTTTGAACGTAATGTATGGATTTATGTGTAGAAAAGTGTAAGATATGCTGATATTTATGTAGGAAAAAGTGTAAGATACATCAATATTTATGTAGGAAAAAGTGTAAGACAAGTCAATATTTATGTAGGAAAAAGTGTAAGATAAGTCAATATTTATGTAGGAAAAAGTGTAAGATAAGTCAATATTTATGTAGGAAAAAGTGTAAAATATATCAATGTTTATGTAGGAAAAAGTGTAAGATATGTCAATATTTATGAATAACGAATTGATTTTAAAACAGTCCATGAAATAGGTCAAAATACTGAGGGGGGTAAAATTCTATAGCATTCTATAGTATTTTAAAAACTTTTCCTATTTTTGAAACTCATATTCAATTATAAAATTTAAACTAAATGAAAAAAACGATAATCGTCTTGTTTTTAAGCCTTTTATGCTTACAATCCTTCCTTTTTGCCCAAAAAACTGTTGAAAAACCAAAATTAACCAAGCCAAAAATCGTGAATAAAAAGGGTATTGAACCGCTTTTTAATACCGATGCAAAGCCTATCAAACTTGTCCCAAATCCTATAAAACTGAAAAAAGGATTGTCGTTTAATCTTAATGTACCTGAAGGTTACGGCATCAGTGTGGCGTATGAAGGCTTGAATCGTTTGCGTTTTTTAACGGAGTCACCCGATGGGCGTTTGTTCGCAACGGATATGTTTAATCGGTCGGATAATAAGAAAGGGAAGGTCTTGATTTTTGAGGATTGGGAGGGGCGCACGAAGACTTTTAAGACCGTAAAAACCTATTTATCGGGTCTGCACAATGCCAACCAAGTGGCTTTTTATACCGAAAAAAACATCACGTATATATATGTGTCTGAAACAGGAAAACTGACTCGTTATGTCTATCAAAAAGGTGATGATAAACCGCAAGGAAAAGGGGAGGTGGTTGCCACTTTTCCCGACTATGGTTTGAGTTACAAATACGGTGGTTGGCATTTGACCCGTAGTTTGACTTTTCACAACAATAAACTTTATGTTTCGGTGGGCAGTAGCTGTAATGCGTGTGTGGAAAAAGAACCCGTGCGTGCCACAATTTTAGAAATGAACCCCGACGGTACGGATAGAAAATACTACGCAAAAGGTCTTAGAAACTCCGTAGAAATTCAATTTGTGTTGGGTAAATTGTGGGTAACGAGCATGGGGCGAGACCAAATTGGTCCCGAAGTGCCAGAGGATTTGTTTCACTCGGTCGAGCAAGATGGTTATTACGGTTTCCCTTTTTATTATCAACACAAAGGAAAAATATTGGCGGATAAACAATTTAAAGACGGTCTGCGGCAGAAATGGGTGCAAAAACCGCCCGTGGCTTTTTGTGGTTTCAAGGCACATTCAGGGCCGTTGGGCTTTGAATTTATGAAAGATTTTAACGATCCTTATTTCAAAAATAGCTTCCTTGTGGCGTTGCATGGCTCTACTTCGGTGTGGCGAGAGCGTGGCAATTCAGTCGTAAAAGCCTGTGGCACAAATAGTTATGTCGAAATTGTTACAGGTTTTTTACGCAAAGGAAAAACAAAACGGACAGACGTTGACCGCATGGGTCGCCCGTGTGATGTGATGATGCGAGACAATGGCTCGTTTTGGATTACGGATGATTTGAATGGGGTTTTGTATTTGGTTTATAAGAAAAAGGGTTAACCCTAAAAAGATTGAGGTCGAAATCAGATTTTTAATCATGCTTTATGTGATTTTTAATTTGGCTCTTTGACAATTTTGACGGGCAACGCAATGTAGCGGCGGATTTATCCGACCTGTGCGATTAAAAACGCTTGGACACATCTATCATCTTGAAACCACCGATTTTAATCGGTGGGCAAGCTCAAAGC